>JABMQV010000602.1 GCA_013203065.1 Desulfobacteraceae bacterium
CTGCACTGCCAGGGCATCTTTTTCAACGTCACCGTATACATATATGCTTTCTACACCCAAGGGGGGCCACGCTTTACGCGTACCGGATGGGCCCATGCCTCCATCACAGCCACCACCCTTTCGACAGGTCTTATCGCCCTTTTGGCCGCTTTTCGGGAAGGGGAAGCAAGCGTGGTAGCTCCCCTCGGTCAACTCAGTTTTGTGGTGAGCGCGCTGATGGCAACCCTCTGGCTCAAGGAAAGATTTACCCTGAAAAAGGCGGCAGGGCTCCTTCTGGCAATCGCCACCATTGGAGCCTTCCTGCCGCAGTAAAGTAGATCGGTTTTGTTCAACCGGTCGCCATTATGATCCCCTCTTTAGCCCTGCCATTTTTTCCAGCACAGCACAAACCGAAGCAGTGTCTTGTTTTGCGTATCCGTCTGCCAATGCTGCTGTGTAGATCTGGGCTGCTGTAGAGAGGAGAGGCGTGGGGCATTGGAGTTCGTTTGCAAAAGCGGTGATGATTTTTATATCCTTCTGGAAGACGTCCACCTTCATGGTAGGTTCCTCATAATTCCCGGCCACCATTTGGGGGCCACGCACCTCAAACATTCGTGAGGTGCCCGCGCCATCGCTGATCACTTTGAGGATCATTTCCGGGTCCAGCCCCGCTTTCATTCCCAAGACAAAGGCCTCTGCCGCAGATACGTTGTGAATGGTCACGAGCAGGTTGGCCACGAACTTCATCTTGGTTCCCATGCCGAACTCGCCCAGGTAGTAGTTTGCCCGGGCAAACCCGTCAAAGACCGGAATACAACTTTCGCAGGCTTTTTTGTTGCCGCTGGCGTATACCACCAGGTCCTTTTTGACCGCCTGGGCCCCAGTGCCGCTGAGAGGGCAGTCCAACAAATCCACATTACCGGCCTTCAACGCCTCATAAGCCTCCTGCTTGGCCTCCAGAGGAAGTGTGCTGGTCTCGATCACCACCAGGCCCATTTTTGAACTCTTTAATAGGCCCTCTTCCCCGGATACAACATCCTGCAATGCTTCCACACTGGGCAAAGAAGTGATCACCACATCTGAATTGTCAGCCACCTCCCCGGAAGAAGCCGCACCTCCCCCCCCCTTGTCCACGAGGGTCTCTACCAGTTCGGGCACGATATCATAGCCAATTACCGAAAACCCTGCCTCCAGGAGATTGGCGGACATGGCCGATCCCATGATACCCAAACCGATCATACCGACTTTTTGTGTCATTGATTGGCCCTTTCATTAGTCATAACCGTTCACCTTCCAATCCAAGTCGCGGAATGAACTGCCCGTAACCCGGATCGCCCACCGGTTGGCCGTTCTCCGCGACAACGGCGCCACGAAGCAGGGTCATCGCCACCTTCCCCTGTACCTCCATGCCGTCGAAAGGGGTCCACCCGCACTTGGATACGATCTGTTCGTTGGAAAGCCGCTCACGCACACCCATATCCACCAGGAGGATATCGGCGTCCGAACCGGGCAGCAGACAGCCTTTTCGCGGATAGAGGCCGTAAAGCCTTGCCGGCGTCTCACAAAGTGCCTGCACGACCCGTTCCAGGCTAACCATCCCTTTGTTCACGCCGTTCAACATCAAACGCACGGTTGTCTCGATACCCGGGATCCCATAGGGCGCCTTCCAGATATCCCCGATTCCCGCAGCCTTCTCATCCTTGGGAAACGGGCAATGGTCGGTGCTCAAAATATTTACGTTTCCCATTCCCAGTTCAATCCACATCTGAGATGCGGTTTCACGACTGCGAACCGATGGGGCGAACTTGAGCCAGGGCCCTTTTTCGGCCAGATCATCCCGGGTCAGATAGAAATACTGGGGACAGCTCTCCGCATAGACCTTAACACCGTCCAGTCGTGAATCCCGGATCATGCGTAGCGAAGCAGGGAGGCTCACGTGGGCGAATATGGCACGGGCGCCGGTCTGTCTGGCTAAAGCCACCGCGGACAGGATCGCCAAAAATTCAGCATCTTCCGAGCGCCAGTCAGAGACCGTCAAATAATCCGTCCGCCCTGACTCGCGCAACATTTTCTCATTAACACTGAGGATAGAGTCATCTTCGGCATGGATGAGGGTGATACCATCGAAGGTTGTGAGTGTGCGAAACAGTTCCCGAAGATTCCCCACAGGCATCGGTGTGACACCGTGCAAGGCACAGGTAAAGGTCTTGAAGGCCACCGCCCCCTGATCCCACATACCCTTCAGTTCGTGCAGATTGTCGGGTACGGCGCCCCCCATGAATGCAAAATCCACCACAGCCTTGGGCCTGCAATAGTCACGCTTCTCACTGAAAAGTTTGGCATTCAGGACTGGCGGCTCGGTCCGGTGGTGCTCGATCACAGTGGTCGCACCGCCAAC
>JABMQV010000063.1 GCA_013203065.1 Desulfobacteraceae bacterium
GAATAAGTGTCACCCGAATTGGCATCCTATTTTGTACCCACATCTCTATCTATGAAAGGATTGTCAGCTAAGGGCTTGCGCAGGCCCTAACTTGCAGGAAAACCGATATGCGAAACAGCAACTTCAGTGTACCCATTGACAACCGCTACTTCGAGGATTACGTAGCCGGTTCAGTCCATGAGTTCGGAAGTATCAAGGTCGAAGAGGACGATATCATCGCTTTCGCCAAGCGCTTTGATCCACAGATATTTCATGTGGACCTGGATGCGGCGAAAGATAGTGGATACAACGGATTGATTGCCAGCGGGTGGCACACCGGTGCACTGATGATGCGGCTTTGCGTCGACCATTATCTCTCGCACGTGGCGAGTCTGGGTTCACCCGGCGTTGATGAGTTGCGTTGGCTCAAGCCCGTGCGACCGGGTGACAAGATCTCGATTCGCGTGACCGTTCTTGAGACAAAGCAATCACGCTCAAAGCCCGATCGGGGTATCGTTCGTTCCTTTATCGAGGCGATGAATCAGGACCATGAGGTAGTGATGGACCTAAAGGCCGTCAACTTTTTACGCTGCCGAGGGACATCGTGACGGCGATGCCGAAGACTGTCAAGCCCGATGTTGCAAAAAGATCCTGCTGCATCTGAGAAAATAGCTGCTATTGCAACTTCAAAGCTTCAGTTTGAGGCCAATTGAAAAATTCGTATTTGATGAAGCCCGGAGGGCATCGGTGGGCTGGTTCTATGTGAACTTGTCCGGTTGAATAATGCCAACATTATGTGATCCCGATAAGGAGGGTGAAGATGGAAGGATGGACCGAGGATGAAATCAGGAATAAGGATCTTATGGCCCCCTGCGGAATGTACTGTGGTGCCTGTGGGATTTACATTGCAACCAAAGATGGAAATGAAAAATTCAGAGAAATAATGGCTAACCTCTATGGTACAAAACCGGAAGAAACAGAGTGTTTGGGGTGTATGCAACCTGATCCGCCGTTAAAACAATATGGTTATTGCAAGGCATGTACCATAAGAGATTGTGTGAAGTCGAAAGGCTTCTACTCTTGTCATCAATGCGAGGAATGGCCATGCAGTAAGATAGAAAATTTTGGTTTTGCCACCGGTGTCGGAGTAATGAAAAACACAATCCCTGTCTGGCGAGCTAAAGTGGCTGAACACGGTGATGAAAAGGGCAGCATAGAATGGGCCCGGGCAGAGTGTGAACGTTATCATTGTTCTTCGTGCGGCAAGCCGCTCTTTAGAGGCGCGCAACGTTGCAGACACTGTAAGAAGATGGTGGCTGACGAATTGGATGGATCACTCTAAATCATATTTCTCAAACAGCATGAACCTCGGCGACAAGAAATCCTGGAATTTCCTGAGAAATAGCTGTTATTACAGCACAAAACTACAAAATCGATGGCATCAAACCAATTCACATTTCGAGACTTCGTGTGTTTCTTTAAATCTCGTCTTTCAACCTTTCATGTCTGTGCATTCTTGTGATTTGAGAAAATACTAATACAACATCGAGGTGAACACCAGATGCCGTTAAGAGGAGAAGTGAAATGCCAACCGGGACAATCGAAGTAAGAAAGAAGTGGCCGCTAAAAGAAAAGAAAAAATTGATCAAATTGGTTCATGGGGCAATGATCGATGCCTTGAAGATTCCGGAGCATGATAGGTTGATCAGGGTGATTGAGCATGAGCCGGAATTATTTGCTGCCCCTCCGGGGAGCTCTGAGAACTATACATTGGTGGAGATTTCCATGTTCCCCGGTCGTTCGCTCGCGGCAAAACGGAAACTCTACAAAAAGATCGTTGAAAACTTGAGCACTTTAGGGATACCTGCCAAGGACATTCGTATCGTTCTTCATGAGGTACCGATGGATAATTGGGGGATTCGGGGCGGGGTCCCCGCGTCGGAAGTCGATATTGGATTTAAGGTGGATGTTTAGAGCAGAAGGTGAAGAGAAAAATGTCAGTATACATGAAATATGATCGGGCTGGGCTTGACGCCCAGTATAATCTGAGGCCCAGGCACCCTGATTTTCAAGACTTTTTTGATCGATATGAACAGGAGAGTGAAAGAGTTCGCAAGAGCTACCCTTGTCAGACAGACATCGCATATGGTGAGAAAGACGGGGAAAGACTTGATATCTTTCCTGCTGCAAAGCCCAACGCACCCGTGCAACTCTTCATCCACGGGGGCTATTGGCAAATGCTCGACAAAGAGATCAACAGATTTGTTGCAGAGCCTTTCGTCAAGTCAGGGTGTGCTGTGGTGTTGGTTAATTATACCTTGGCGCCACAGGCCGGCATGGACGAGATAGTCCGTCAAAACCGAGCAGCCATTGTCTGGACCTATAACAACGCATCCACATTTAACGGCGATCCTACCCGTATTTACCTGTCAGGTCATTCCGCGGGAGGGCATCTGGCGGCCATGATGATGTGCACTGACTGGTCGGATGGATGGGAGGTTCCGGCTGATATTATAAAGGGCGGGTGTTGCATCAGTGGCATTTTCGATCTGGAACCGATTCGTTTGTGTTATTTGAATGAAGCACTCGGAATGGATGCTGAAGTATCAAGGCGAAACAGTCCAGTATATCATTTTCCAAAGGGTTCGGGACCCCTGATTATTTCAGTAGGGTCTCTCGAAACCGGTGAATATTTGCGTCATGCTTCGGAATTTTCAAATGCCTTGGACGACGCAGGCTATCCTTGTGATGAGATAATCCTTCCCGGCCATCATCATTATTCAATAGTGCTGGAACTGGGAAAGGTTGAAAGCCCGTTGACAAAGGCCGTTTTCAGACAGATGTCTCTATGAAACACGAGATATGGTTGCCCTTCTTAGTGGTTTTCGATACCCCACCTGGAAGACAGGAAGATGAGCCAGATTGGTAAAATAGGCAAATCGGCCATCATTGCTTTGCACGCCCTGGTGGGGTGGGCATTCTGCGGTGCAAGGATGGCCAAGTCCTGAGGCAAAAAACTATAAAGAGGGTCGGGTCATGGTTGACTTTCTGTTCTGGCTGTATTTGCTCAATTCTGTCCTTCTCATCAATCATGAGATTGATTCCGCCTATTGGAAGGAATGGGAGTTGTTCAGACTCCCAGGGGGAATTACCGGATTCCTGATTATTCACTTTCCTCTATTGCTTTTTGTACTGTACGGATTGGTTTTGGTTTTCAGACATTCTTTCTGGGGGCGGATTTTTGGGACGATTGACTGTAAATATGAAGAAGAAGGCTTGGTCTGACCCTAATGAGACAGGCTTTTTAACCCCAAGAATCAACCTCTCAGTATGGGAAAATAAATGAAAGAAGAGGAAAAGTTGGGGACGTCCGTCAATAACTAAGCAAGTGCAGATTTAGATCATGCAATTATGTAAAGCCCGTCCCCACCAAATCTGACACTTGGATTTCATCTCACAATGTATCCATGACATATCTCAACTCTCGGTTCGTCCCTCCAAATGATGATATCACAGCCCTTCCGTGAGTTGACCTTTAGCTAGAATCAGCAATCATCAATTCCGGAGATTGCTTCGTATGC
>JABMQV010000603.1 GCA_013203065.1 Desulfobacteraceae bacterium
CCACGTGATAGAGAGGGGTAGTTTTTTCATGTTCGGTCTATTGTATTCACAGCGTCAGGAGTTGTCAAGGACCCGGGTGGGACTGCTCTTGGGGCACCCACTGCGGTAATAAGTAAGGTATCGTGGAGGTGACAAGGGCCACCCCCCGCGCGGTTTCAGGCCCCCTCATGGTTTACAGGTCACATGGCAGACCCCTACCGGCGTTTCAACGGCATAGGGAAAGTATTTCCGCTTGAACCAAAGTGCCACATTGACCATACTTATCAGAACCGGCACCTCTACCAGCGGCCCGATCACCGCGGCAAAGGCCTGGCCCGAGTCAATGCCAAAGACCGCAACAGCCACGGCAATGGCCAGTTCGAAGTTATTGGAGGCCGCCGTAAAGCTCAGGGTCGTGGACTGTTCATAGGTGGCCCCCACCTTCATGGAGAGGTAGAAAGAGACAAAGAACATGATCACGAAATAGACACAAAGGGGAATGGCGACCCGGATTACGTCCAGGGGAAGCTGGACAATAAACTCCCCCTTAAGGGAAAACATGACCAGAATGGTGAACAGCAAGGCAATCAGGGTGATGGGGCTGATCTTGGGGATGAATTTTTCCTCGTACCAGTCACGACCCTTTGTGTTCAGGCCGATAATGCGGGTAATCACGCCGGCGATAAAGGGAATGCCCAGATAGATGAAGACACTCTCTGCGATCTGCCCAATGGAGATGTCCACGACCGCGCCCTTCAAACCAATCCATTGGGGTATAAGGGTGATAAAAATATAGGCGTAGATGGAGAAAAAGATTACCTGAAAGATGGAATTGAAGGCCACCAGTCCGGCACAATATTCGCTATCACCGGATGCCAAATCGTTCCAGACAATGACCATGGCGATGCATCGGGCCAAGCCGATCATGATGAGCCCTACCATATATTCGTGGTGTCCTGAGAGGAAGGCGATGGCCAGCAGGAACATGAGGATGGGGCCGATGACCCAGTTCTGTATGAGAGAAAGGACCAGTACCTTGACGTTCCTGAAAACAGGCCCCATCTTCTCGTATCTCACCTTGGCCAGGGGCGGGTACATCATGAGGATCAGCCCGATGGCAATCGGTATGTTGGTGGTGCCTACCTGGAAGTAGTTTATAACCTCCCTTATCCCCGGGAAAAGATATCCCCAAATGACTCCGATGAACATGCCCAGAAAAATCCAGAGAGTTAGAAACCGGTCAAGAAAGGAAAGGCGCTTGGTAACCGAATTCTGTGCTGTCATAAAAACCTCCTCAATAGATATCTATCTTGAATTGTTGGCATCGTTCGAAAGTGCCGGCATGCAAACGATGCCTCTTTGCTGTGACAAAGAATCCCGCTTCTGCTTACACATCCAATGAAAAGTGTTCCATGTATTTCTCAAGTTTCATCCTTTGTTCTACCTTCAGGGAAGGGCAAATTTCCGCACCCTTTGCACCCTCGGCTATCTTCGTAGCAAAGACCATGCAGGTGGGCTCACCACATTCCCCACAATTGCTTTTGGGTAACAGCCTGAGAATCTCAAGCACCTTTGGTTTTGGCGACCCTTCATGACTGGGTGTGATATCATCTCGTTTCTCCCAGGCCTCATTGATCTCCCGCCGGAGCCACTCCAGGATCTTGTCTGCCTCTTCTTCATCCCTAAGGGCATTGACGGCAATCTCTTTAGGATGGATCGTAATGATCTTTCCATGTACTTTGAATGTCACGGCCGGTGGGTCCCTGAAATATTCAAAGCCTCCTAATACGGCATTGAGATAGGGCAGGGCATCAGTGATATCCTCATCAAGATGGGCAATACAGTGCAGCGACTGAAAGCTCGGATTACATTCCGGCCGGAAGATCTCTTTGGTATAACTTTTTAGTAACACCATTAGCCTCCCACATACGGCAGGATTTGCCGGGTTTACAGGATTATGTATTGATCACCTTCCCAACCAACGTCTTCAAGTCACAAAAAACGGATTCAAAACAAAATAAACACCTAAGCCACCGATAACAGCCCCGGCCCCTTTCCGAAACCAGCTTCCCGCTCCCTGCCAGGCGCTGTTGTCCAGTACC
>JABMQV010000604.1 GCA_013203065.1 Desulfobacteraceae bacterium
ATCTCAACCCCCTGGGGACAGGCATATTCACAGCGGCCGCACAGGGTACAGATCCAGGGGAATCTCGAATCAACCAGTTCCTGATCAAGCCCCAGGGTTGCCATACGCACGGCCTTCCGGGGATCAAGACCGTCCACACCCGTGACAGGGCAGCCCCCCGCGCAGGTCCCGCAGGCAAAACATACATCGGCCCACTCAGGAGCGACCCGCAGTTTGCTCCCCTCACGATTTATGGCTAACGCCTCCATCAGTCAACCTACCTCGTTAATCTATCTTTTGACCCGTTACATAAACTCGAAATTTGGGTCATCTCAACCTGTGTGAACACAAAGGTCAGCCAGTTTTAACTTAAAACGGGAGCCTTTCTTGGGACACGTTAACTTTATTAACTTCAGGGGAAATAATCGGGAGGTTTTAAAAATGAGTTTCTCATCCCACGCGCCGAAAACGGGTTTAGGGAATGTAGGGAAAAACGGTCGAACCGTACGGTTCCGGAGATTATTGAAGGCACCTACGCGATACGAAAGTAGTTAAAATGTAGCTATAATGTAAATTAATCTGTTGCGAATTATCAATCGATCATATATAACCCGAGCCTGACAATCAGACACTACTTTCATAATCGCAAGGAGGTAAACATATGGAATTTGGCTTGAGCGACGAATTGCAGATGTTGCAGGAGATGGCGCGGGACTTTGCCGCAAAAAAGATCGTCCCCCACGCAGATGAGTGGGACGAAAACCACTATTTTCCCTATGAAGAAGTCCTCAAGCCCATGGGGGAACTGGGTTTTTTTGGCACCGTTATCCCCGAGGAATACGGCGGGAATGAAATGGGATGGCTGGCTGCCATGATATTGACTGAAGAAATCGCGCGCGCGTCCAGTTCTTTAAGGGTACAGATCAACATGCAGACCCTTGGTTGCGCATTTACCATTTATCGGCACGGTCCGGATGAATTGAAGGAGAAATATATCCCCAAACTGGTGAGTGCCGACTATCTGGGGGGGTTTGCCATCACAGAGCCAAATGCCGGGTCCGATGTGATGGCACTGAAATCAACGGCAGTCGATAAAGGGGACCATTGGCTCCTAAACGGCTCAAAGACATGGATATCCAATACGACGCTGGCCGATGTACTGATTTATTATGCCTTTACCGACAGGGATGCTCGGGGGAAAGGACTATCGGCCTTTGTTATCGAGCCCAAAAATTTAAACGGCATCAGGACCACCGACCTGGACAAGATGGGGTCCAGGTCATCCCCCACTGGCGAGATCTATCTCGAAGATACCAAGGTCCCCAAGGAGAACATCCTGGGTTCGCCGGGAGATGGGGCAAAGATCGTGTTCGGGTCACTCAATCAGACCCGCCTCTCGGCGGCAGCCGGAGGTGTTGGACTGGCCCAGGCCTGTCTTGATGCCGCAACGTCCTACTGCCAGGAAAGGGAACAGTTCGGTAAACCCATCGGTCAGTACCAGATGAACCAGGATTTGATCGCACAGATTGCTGCAGAAATCGAAGCCGCCCGTCTGGTTGTCTACAAGGCGGCATGGCAAAAGGATCAGGGCCAGCTGGGGAACATCCTGGAGGTTGCCCATGCCAAATACCTGGCTGGAGAAGTGGCTGTCAAGGCATCCCACGTGGCAATGAAGATCCTGGGGGCCTATGGCTATTCCACCGAGTATCCGGTTGCCCGATATTACCGTGACGCACCCACCTATCAGATCGTGGAGGGTTCCACCAATATTTGCAAGTGGATTATTGCACTGGACCAGCTGGATATCCGGAAGGCCAACCGGTAGGGAATTGGCGGTTGATGGTTCGCTTCATTGAGTTTTGAAAAGACATGGAGGAAGACATGAGACCTTATTTTGAAAAAATGACTCCTTTTGGAAAGAATCTGTCGGACAAGCAAAAGGAAAGCACGCGACAGAATGTTGAAGAGATCAAGGAGGTGGAAAAAAAGGTTGCCGAGGCACTGGAGACCGTAAAAAATGCGGGCATCCCTGTGGAGGTCATAAAAAAGAGGGGGCAGTTGACGGTGTGGGAAAGGATCGAATACCTCGTAGATCCCGGCACCTGGTGCCCTCTTCACACCCTGCTCGACCCCCAATTTAATGAGGAGAATACCACAGGGGTGATTGACGGCCTTGCCAAGATCAACGGCAAATGGGCCGTGGTGATCGGTTTTGATAATAAGATCATGGCCGGTGCCTGGATAGCCGGGCAGGCTGACAATCAGTTGAGGGTCACGGATCTGGCCAAGAGACTTCACGTGCCGTTGGTCTGGATCGTTAACTGCAGCGGTGTAAAACTAACCGAGCAGCAGGAGGTGTATGCCAACCGACGGGGAAACGGTGCAACATTTTTCCGTCACGCTGAACTGGAAACAATGGGGATTCCAGTCCTTGCCGGGATATACGGGACAAACCCTGCCGGCGGAGGATATCAGGGAATCAGCCCCACAATCCTCCTGGCCCACAAGAATGCCAACATCGCCGTGGGAGGCGGGGGGATCGTGAGCGGAATGAGTCCCAAAGGCTCATTTGATGAAGATGGGGCTGAGCAGCTCATCGAAGCGACTCGTCACTTCAAACAGGTCCCCCCGGGGAGTGCCCCGATCCACTACAACGAAACCGGTTTTTTCAAAGAGGTCTATGAGACAGAGGAAGGGGTTCTTGATGCCCTCAAAAAATACATGGCCATGGTCCCGGCGTATGCCCCGGGCTTTTTCCGTGTGGCAGAACCAAAAGAGCCCATGTTTCCAGGGGATGACCTTAACCACCTGGTGACTTTCAACCAAAAAAGGAGCTATAACTTTGACGAAGTGCTCGCCAGGATCTTCGATAACAGCGAACACATGGAGTTTAGACCGGACTATGGACCGGAGGTCTACACGGGCCTGGCCAAGATCGATGGGTTTCTGATGGGATTTATCGGCAACCGCCAGGGGTTTCTGGGTGCAGACTACCCCGAATACGCCCCCTACCCGGGCATCGGCGGTAAGCTTTACCGCCAGGGACTGATCAAGATGAATGAATTCGTGACCCTTTGCGGCCGGGACAGGGTCCCCATCGTCTGGTTCCAGGATACCTCCGGGATTGACGTGGGTGATATCGCGGAAAAGGCCGAACTCCTGGGCCTCGGCCAATCCCTCATATACTCCATTGAGCAGACTGACGTGCCCCAGATGTGTATCGTGCTGAGAAAGGGGACCGCGGCGGCCCATTACATAATGGGAGGCCCCACGGCCAATAACCATAATGCCTTTACGCTTGGGACCCCAACCACTGAGATCTACGTCATGCACGGGGAGACCGCAGCGGCGGCCTCATTTGCGAGGAGGCTGGTCAAGGAAAAGGATGCCGGGCGTCCTCTTGGGCCGGTCATCGACAAGATGAACACCCTGGCAAAACAGTATCATGAAAATTCTCGCCCCATCTACTGCGCCAAAAGGGGCTTTGTGGATGAGGTTGTCTCCTTCCCCGACCTGAGGAAGTATATCGTTGCATTTGCGGGTTGCGCCTATCAAAACCCCATATCCATCTGTCCGCATCATCACATGATGCTCCCAAGGATAATCAAGGGATAGGCCGCCATAGCTTTCCGTCGTACCAGATCCTGGAGAAGGGCTCTCTGATCGGCAGAGTGGCCCTCTCCAGGTTTTCGGCATCCACTTCAAATTCCTGATCATACATGGGGTCCCAGGGGAGGAGCAGCAGGGCTCCCCGAGTCAGACTCAATTTTCACTCCTCCCTGGTGATCTTCAGGGTGACGGCGTTTTGTTTATCCACGCATTCTATCACTAATTTATCCTGTGGCGCCCATGGGTACTTTCCCTCGAATTGCATAACGCTGAGGCTCGGGAATATGTCGTGATAAAAGAAACCGCATAACCCCCCGCTGTCGTAGCAACTGACAGTAAGGGTATCCCCCTTTTTGTGCCCGGCGCTGCACTCCCCTCTAACGTCCAGGATCTCTGCCTTGAGAGGCTTGATGGTTGATGTCGTCACTTTATTGACCTCCTTTTTTAAATCTCTCCCGTTCCCCCCGTCACTACCTGAGATAGGACAGGATCGCTACTCCGAGGACAAAAGCGATCAGTCCGAACAAACGCACGGTGCTGGGGCTGGCATTTATAAACCACCATTCCATAAAACCCTTGACCTTCTGTTGTGGGGCAGCAAAAAAATAGATCCCCTTTGACGTGGCCAGCAATCCTATGATAAAGGCCAACCAGAACATATCCCTGTTAAAGAAGGCCCCGACGATCAAGACTAATCCAACAATAAGGGGGAAAAAGCCACCAGTTTCACCTTATCCGTAAGAAATAGCTTTCTCAAAACCTCCCTGGTCCGTTCGGTATAAATGATCAAAAACGTGCCCGAGATGACCCACAAGATGGCAATGACATACAATGCTATCTTCATCGGAATCCCCTCCTGATCATACGGTTAGTCCAGCCAGACCGGTCTTCTCTGTCAAAAAACGATCAAACGCATCATCATCAAGTCTGGTACGTTCTCCTAAAATCTCCTCGGTGAATGGACCGGCGGCATAAACGGCCTTGGGGGCATCCGACATGACCGCTTCCAAAATAAGATCGGAGATCAGTTCCGGGCCAGGTACGGTGAGGCCGGCAAACAGCTTCCCGACTCCCGCCCCTGAAGCCTGGTATATGGGTTTATAATCCGGATCAGTCCTTGCCATAAGGTCGCCGGTCAACTCATTCGCTACCTCATTAAATTCCGTTAGAATGGGGCCCGGCCGGATTCCAATCACCCTTATGCCAAATGGACGCAATTCCATTCGCAAGGCATCGGTGATTGCTTCCACCGCATATTTGGTGGAGGCATAGGGCCCGCTCATGGGGAAGGTGAATTTTCCCACAATAGAACTGAGGTTGACAATGGTGCCCTTCCTCAGCCTGCGCATGCCAGGCAGACAGACCTGCGTCACCCGGACGAGGGAAAAGAAGTTGACCTCAAACATGCGCCTCAGTGTCTCCAGGGAGACATCCTCAAGCGCCCCCCGTATACTATACCCGGCGTTGTTTATGAGCACCGTCACCGGTTCATCGAGCCCGGACAGATATTTGCAGAACTCTTCCACATCCTCGGGTTGTGACAGGTCAACCTGTCTGGGGTTGATGCCCTGAACCTGACCCGAAAGCTCCTCCAAGCGATCCATCCTCCTCGCTACGGCTATAACCTCAAACCCATTCTCGGCAAGCCTCCTTGCAGTCATCCGTCCAATTCCGCTGCTCGCCCCGGTTACCAATGCTATCTGTCCCTTTCCTTCCATATTTTCCTCCTAATGACATGAGCAACAAGCGTGACTTGACCTATTCATCCCCGAATTGTATCTTACCCAGACCTAATTTATTGGTTTTGGCGCTGTGGTACAGTACTTCTACCAGACAACCCATAAGGGGTCAAGAACTTACAGGTCACGGCAGGCTGGAACGGGAGGGACAATGAGATGAGCCGAGTTGCATTTGTTGAGAACCAGGACCGCACGAGAGGGGTAAAGGCCTCTCTCACCGCCTTGGGGAGTAACCCTGTCAAAGGAAAGGATGTCCTGATCAAGCCCAACTTCAATACCGCAGATCCCGCGCCTGGTTCCACTGA
>JABMQV010000064.1 GCA_013203065.1 Desulfobacteraceae bacterium
CGGGAAGCCGACGCATGACTCGGGGCCACGGCTGGTCGCTAACCATTACCATGCGGGGGATTTTCACCCCCTACTCTTTCCCGGTTTTTACCGGCGCTTTCGATTTGACCCCTTTTATTGACCGTTGGCCAGGAAATGGAGAGTTGAGAATAGAAGTGGCATCCTTCCCCCGATTGGGTTACCATCCCTCCAATAGGACAATACTAAACGTAAAGAGCCCGGATGACATCTCCCAGCAATATATATAAAGGCATTATTCTTATACTGACAGCCACGCTTGGCATTGTGTTGATGAACACCTGTGTCAAGATGAGCAGTCTTGCGCACGATCCCATCGAGATGATGTTTTATCGCGGCGTTATCGCACTGAGCCTGCTGGTTCCCTATATGCTGATCATCCAAAAGCCGGGTGTATTCAAGACAAAACGAATCAAGGTGCAACTTTACAGGGCGATCGTCGGGAATATGGGGGTAGGTTTTGTCTTCTGGGCGTACGCACTCCTCCCGATGGCCGATGTTACCGCCCTGCTTTTTGCTTCACCGCTGTTTGTAACGGCGCTCTCCCCGGCGCTGCTCAAGGAAAAAACCGATCGTTACCGTTGGTCCGCCGTCATCGTTGGATTCGGCGGCATACTGTTGATCGCAAAGCCATCGGTCAGCATGCTGTTCAACCCGGCCTCAGTCATCGGTCTGGCGGGCGCGCTATGCATGGCCCTGGTGGATATGGCCCTTCGCAACCTTGGCAAAACCGATGATCCCCTCACTACCGTCTTCTACTTCATCCTGGTCGGCGTGGTGATATCCGGCCCCTACACCTTAATTTTTGGATCGGTACCGGACATGAATATCCTTCCATGGATCATCGGCATTGGCATTTTCACCGTAATACAGCAGGTGGCCAAGACAACCGCATTCCGATTTGCAGAAGCATCCTTTCTGGCGCCATACACTTACACCGCCATTGTCTGGGCAACATTGAGCGGATGGATTTTCTGGAAGGATTTTCCGTCTTTTCCCGTTCTAATGGGGACATTGGTAGTCATCGGAAGCAATTTGTTTATCGTGTGGCGAGAAGGGCGAAATATTCTTTAAGCAATACATAAAGCGGGACGTCCCCAAGTCCACTTTGTAGCAAAACGGAAATCCCATTTTTAGAAAGGAGGGGAAATGAGGTTTTCTGAAGCAACCTGCAAGCTATTGAGACGAAGGCGAATAGATGTTTTTCTTGACCTTCTGATATGAGATTTCATACATTCCTTTTCAAACCTGTTTTTTTGTCGTTACCTTACAAAAGCCTTTATAGATATTAGACGCAGATTCACCCTTTAGAATCCTTCGAAGACGGCTCCGGTGCGGGCAAAAATCCCAAATGGAGGGATTTCCGTGAGTCGGAAGAGTAAAGTGAGGAAGGGAGATGAAATGAGCAGACAAGTTACCAAAGTGAGCATCCACGACCTTTTAGAAAAAAAGCAGCGGGGAGAGAAAATCACCCGCGTGGTATTGTGGGATTACCCCATGGCCTGCATCGCAGACCGGGCCGGGGTGGACATGGTTCTGGTGGGCGATTCCGTGGGCATGTGCATGCTGGGATATCCAAACACGCTTCCGGTGACCATGAAAGACATGATCCACCACTGCCGGGCCGTTACCCGGGGTACTGCGCGCAGTCTTGTGGTGGGAGACCTTCCGTTTATGTCTTATGAGACCGCTGTGAAGGATGCGGTTCGAAACGCGGGACGACTGGTGAAAGAAGGCGGCGTGGATGCTGTGAAAATCGAAGGGGGAAGCCACCTCAAAGACGCGGTTCGTGCCATCTGCCAATCCGGTATTCCGGTCCACGGCCATATCGGTCTGACACCTCAGAAGGTCAAACAACTGGGAGGGTTCAAGACCCAGGGGAAAACCGTTGAATCCGCTATTAAGCTGTTCAAGGAAGCAACGGTTCTTTCGAACGCGGGATGCTTTGCCATTACCGTGGAATGTGTGCCCCCGATTGTGGGCAAACTCATGAGTGAAAGGCTGTCAAACACCCTTATCATCAGTGCGGGTGCCGGACCGTTTTGCGACGGCCAGAGTGTGAATCTCTATGACATTATCGGGCTCACCCAGGGAAAGACGCCCAAATTCTCCAAGCAATATGCCGATGTTGACAAGATTATCGAGTCTTGTGTGAGGGAACTCTGCAAAGAGACCCAAAACTCCGTATTTCCCTCAGAAGAGCACTGCTATGAAATCGAGGAAGCCCTATCCGCTGAGATTGCGGGTGCCATCGAAAAGATAACGAATTAAGGGGGATACAGCGTAATGCAGCGGGTTTTGATTGTGGTACCAGGGTTTGCACAGACCTCCCAGAGGCCCATCGAGAGATTGGTGGAGGAAGGGTTTGCGGTTGAGGAGAGGGATTATGGGCTGGCCGGGCTAAATACAGATGAAGATGAATTCTGCAGGATCATCAAGGGGGTGGATGCCCTGATCCCAACGGCCATGGACAGGGTGACCCGGCGGATCATGGAGCATGGCGATCAATTGAAAATCATTGCCATTCGGAGCGCAGGTTTTGAAGGGACCGATCTGAAGGCCGCCACAGATCATGGAATTCTCGTCACGCACAACCCTGGCTCTAACAGTGATCCCGTGGCCGATATGACACTGGGCCTGATGCTTTCGGTATCCAAGCGGATCGGATGGCTGGACCGGGGGATGCGGGACGGCAAATTCGATGAACTTCGGATCAATACAAAGGATATCTTCGGGCGTACCCTCGGCATCATTGGCCTTGGCCGCATCGGAAAGAAAGTTGCCATCCGGGCCAAGGGCTTTAGCATGAAAATTATCTATCACGATATCCTCACCTATGGGGAGTTTGAAAGGGAACACGGTATTCGGAAAGTTTCACTGGAGGAACTGCTCGACACCGCTGACACCATCAGTCTTCATGTGCCCCTTGATGAGAGCACCCGTGGAATGATGGGAAGTAAGGAAATCGAGAGAATGAAACACCAGGCAATTCTTGTGAACACGTGTCGTGGAGGCGTGGTGGATGAACAGGCGGTCTATTCGGCGCTGAAGCGCGACCATCTTTACGGTTACGGGACGGATCTATACGAGGAGGAGCCCCCGACATTTCATGAATTGATACGCCATGAAAACGTGGTGAGCACCCCGCATGTTGCCGGCGTATCAGAAGACGGCCTGCTGAACATGGCAACACTGAGCGCAAAAAAGATCATACAGTTCCTTAGACGGGGCGAAATCCCCGACAATGTCCTTAATCCCGCGGTCTTGGAAAACCTGAAGCCCTGATACTCCCTTTCCTTTCTGCCGTAACCCATTTCCATGTGTCAACACCTTGCCTTTTCAGGCACGAATTACCTTTCCGTCACGGGAGCCTTAGGGCATAAAATAAAGCCAATTTCTAAGCGCTTAATCGCACATAGCGACCACGAACCCCATTTTTGGAAAAGACGATCTGCCATACCTGGTTCCGGCGAGCCCGGAAACCCCCTGCACAGGAAAGAAGAAAGTAGGACCACATGCGGTAGAAGCGCTGATCATAGACATCCTTGATCCGGTCCCAGTTCCCGGTAAAGTTTTGGTACCAGGCCATCAAGGTCCTGTCGTAGTCTTGTCCAAAGCTGTGCCAATCTTCGAGCACAAACAGTCCCTCGGCCGCGGTAGTGATCTGTTTTGCCGATGGGAGCATGGAATTGGGGAAGATATATTTGCTGATCCAGGGGTCCGTGTCATGCATCGAATTATTTGCCCCAATCGTGTGGAGCAGAAAAAGCCCATCCGTTGTCAGACACCGGTGAATGACCTTCATGTAGGTCTGATAATTCCTTTCTCCCACGTGCTCAAACATTCCCACCGAGACAATCCGATCGCAGGCGTCATGCAGGTCCCGGTAGTCCATCAGCTCGATCTGAACCGGAAGTCCCCGGCACCGCTCCCGGGCCAGCCGGGCCTGTTCTTTTGAAACCGTAATCCCCACCACATGGACACCGTAAGTTTCGGCCGCGTACCGGGCAAAACCGCCCCACCCGCACCCAATATCGAGAACCCTCATACTCGGCGCAAGCCCTATTTTCCGGCAGATGAGGTCCAGTTTGTCTTCCTGGGCATCGTCAAGGGACGTTGCCTTGAGCCAGTACCCGCACGAGTAATTCATCTCCCTGTCAAGCATAACGCTGAAAAGATCGTTGCCGATGTCATAATGGTGTTTTCCGATTTCAAAAGCCATGGAACGGCGTTGCCGATTTGAGATTTTGCTTCGGATGACGGCCAAAAGGAGGGCCATGGATTTTTTTACTTTCTTATCCAGGCGGGCGCACAGGATCTTATCAAAGAACCGATCCAGTGCCTCGCAGTCCCACCAGCCGTCCATGTAGCTTTCCCCAAGCGCCAGGGAACCGCCGGCCAGCACCCGCTTGTAAAACAACGGGTTTCGCACCCGGATATCCCAGGCCCGGTCCCCATCGATCCGGACGTCTGCCACATCAAGAATTTTCTCTATGACCTGTTTTTCCCTGTTATCTTTTTTTCTCATCAAGACATCTCATCATGCTCCGTCGCAAGGGCCTCTTCACCATGTAAAGCGGGACGTCTATGATTTTATGCCTTTTTTACTTAAGACTCATTTTTTGCCGGCGCAAGCTTCTCAAATCCTGAATGGCATAAAATCATAGACGTCCTCATATTTCCCGCTTACAAATCAAAAGGAATTTTCACCCTTTTGTCCGCAGCAACGCTTCTTAACCGGTCGATTCTTTCAGCGGTCATGGGGATGCCATTGGCGAGATACTCCTTTCGTGTTTCCTGCTCTTTTTGGCCTGGTAAATACATGAGTCGATTGGCGCAGTCGACAGTCGTATCCACGGCTTCTTTGAGCCTCATCTTTGCCTCTTCAAGGGGAATAATGATATCTATGGCATAAGCTTCCAGGGTTTGCGAAACTCTCTCAAGCGTCGCCCTCTTTCCCTCGCTGTCCAGAACACGAATTAGACCCGGTGTGCCTCCGCCCATGACATTATCGAGTTCGATCAGCATGTTGAGTCCGAATCCTTTGTAACCAAAATGTGTATCGCCTAAGGGTGCAACCCAAAATTGAGTCTTAAAAACCTCATCAAAGGCAAGAGGGAAATGGATGTTTTCTCCTTGCGGTCCTTTGAGCAAGCCTTTTTCTACGGATCTAAGCCTGATGGATGGGGCGCAACCCAGCTTTTGGAGAGCTTCTTCGGGGGTCTCACTCCTTGCTACGAAAAGATGGACCTTGGAGAGTTCCCTCTTTTGATTCCCGATCGGTATTGTGAGAACCCCATCTGCATCCAGGTGGATGCCCAGCGCTTTCGTATTGTATTTGGCCACCTCCAAGGCCGGACTGACCGCTCTTTGGGTTGCCGCCATATCGATGGTAATGATGCCGTCCTGGTATGGAATTGACCAGGCAATAGGGTTTGTGCCGAACCTTTTTCCCACCCCATCGTATCTTGC
>JABMQV010000065.1 GCA_013203065.1 Desulfobacteraceae bacterium
CGTTCCTTGATCTGGAAGGCCGACGCCCCAAAACGCCGGTAGAACTGGATCTCCGTATCCTTGTGATCAAAAGGAACATCCGAATCGAACCGTTTGGAATAGCTTTCAAACGCCTTTCCATACTGGCCCAGGAGAAAATAGATGTTCCCCAGGTTCAGGAGGAGGTGTGCATTGTTTTCAGGATCGTTTTCAGGGTTGTTCAAAAAATATGCCTTCCGGTAAGACCGGAGGGCTTCCTCCAATCGGCCGGGTTCACCGTGGACCGTTTCCAGGACCTCCAGCACATAGCCCATGGTCTGGTGGAAGTATTGGACCTGTCCCTGTTTTCGAATGGCCTTTTGGATCAGGGAACGGGCCTCATCCAGCGCCTTTTTTCCTCCTTTGTATGTCAGGCACAACCCGGTGGTGTACAACAAAGTAGGGTCTTCCGGATTCCGGTCAAGGGCCTTGCGATAGTCTGCCAGGATCGCCGGTATCTGTTTTCTGGCGGCAGCACATTTTATAAAACCCCTGTGCGCCTGAACATTGTTAGGGTTGTCACGAATCAGGTCCAGGAAGATCTTCTGGGCGGAGGGAACTTCCCCCAGGCGATAAAGGAACTCCCCCGCTGCAATGGATTTCTTGACATAATCCAGCTTGGCCAGACGGTAAAGGTGGTCTTCGTAGGGCTGGATGGTCATCTCTTTTTCATACAGATCCAGGGCCTGTCTGAATCTTTCCTCTCGATAGAGGATTTCGGCCAGTGCCAGCCGGGCCGCAGCAGTCTGAGTGGGGATAACGGGAAATCGTTCCAGAACCTGCCTGTACGCATTCTTGGCGCGGCTCCATTCGTCCGCGGCAAAGTAGATGTCGCCGATGCGGTTCCACGCCCCCATTGCAAGCTTGGGGATTGTCAGTCGATATTCCTCGGCAATACGGGCCAGCAGCCTGGTCCGGTCTTCCGGCTTTGAAGACCCGGATTCTTTTATGCTTAAATCCAGAATCCGCTCAACGGCCAGGTCAGACCATTGCGCGACATCGGGGTATTTCTTTACGACCTTTGCATAGCCCGGAAGCAGGCTTTCCGCCTTGCCCACCCGGCCGAACAGATCCGTGCGAAGGACCATGGCCTCCGCCGTCTGCGCCCGGGGAGTGGACTCGGTTTTAACGACCCGATCCAGCAGGCGAATCGCCTTCAGGAGGGAGTCGGAATCCCTGCCCAAGTCCGTCAGAAGACGCGCTTCCTGAATTCGGCTTTGGGCCTTGATGAGAGGGCGATCGGGGTGACGTGCGGATAGGGATGTCAGCTGCTGGAGGGTCTCCTCAAGGACCCGTTTCCGCTGTCTGGTGCCGTGGGACCTCTTCCAATTTCGCCGGGCAGTGAGGCTGATGAGGCGTATGCGGGACAGGACCGATTCCGGGAGGGTGGACCCAAATGACTCACTGGTCAGCCGATAGGCCTGTTCGGCCAGGATCGGCCTGTCCATCCGTTCATAAAGTCTGGCGATAGCATAGGCGGCCCTTCCGCCAAAGGGTTTTTGTCCGGAAAAGGTCTCCAGTACCTTATAGTAGCCGAGGATGGTCAGGTGGTCGTCCCGTGGCACCAGGGAAGACAGCTCTTTGACCAGCTCCATCTGGGCCTTGCCGTCACCCCGGCGGGGAATTTCACCTTCCAGCGGGAGTGCCCATACGTTCCCCGTGCCTTTCCGGGTGGAGAGGAAATAGAGGCTGGAATCGGTCGTCAGGGGGGTATAGGCAGAATAGGAGGCGGAGGTGATTGGATAGGCCCGGTGGATTTGAGGGCCTGTCTTTGACCTTATCCTGTAGATCACGCTGTTGTCATCGGAGGTGATGGATCCATCCCTGTTTGTGTGCAGCGAGAAGCGGCAGAAATAGATGTATTGCCCGTCCCGGGACCATGCCGGAAAGAGATCGCGGTGGGCGCCCCGGGTAAGGGCGACGGTTTTGCCGGTGTCCAGGTGCGTGATGAAAATGTCTCCGCCGGGATCGTCCCTCACAGAGACAAAGGCGCACTTCTTTCCGTCAGGTGATATGGCGGGAAAGGCGCCGTCGCCGCCTACCTCCAGGGGGATGGGTCGGTGGGAGCCGTTGCCAAGCCCTAAAGAGACCAGGTGCCAGGCGGAATCGCCGGGTCTCATCTGTTGAAAATAGAGGGTCCTGCCGTCCGGTGAGAAACAAGGGGCTCCGTCGGCCGTGTCTCTATTGGTAAGCCTTCGGGGCCCTGATTTAGGATTGTCCACTTCCAGCAGATAGATATCACCCTTGGCATCGTAATCGGTTCCCGCAAAGGCCATCCACCTCCCGTTTTGAGACAGGGCAGGGGAGGATAGATTGCCCGTGGTGTGATAAAGCTGTCTGGGCAGGATCAGTTGGTCCGGATCCGGAGACCCGATCCAGACGCGGGAAAAGCCGTTGTCGGTAAACAGGTACACCATTCGCTTGCCATCACCGGAGACCGCGGCGTACAGAACGGTGTCGGATTGAAACGTTACCTGGGCGGGGCGATTAATGGGCAACGGCAAGGGCGAAGTTGATTTGGATTTTGGAGGGAAGAGGGTGACGGGTGCGGGGGCTACCCTGTCTGTATCCCCGGTGGATGGTGTGCCGAAAATACCGATCTTTGAGCAGGCCGCCGGCAATGCCAGAAGGGCACAAAGAAAAAGGCAGTGGACAAGCCGTATAAATTGATTAAGGCGGGTCATTTTTTTAAAACCCACGAGCCGTCTTCTCTTTGAATTTTTTCGCCGGGAAGGGCATTTTCCCGGTTGATGTTTCCAAAGACCTGACGGATCTTGGGAAGATCAGCAATGGTAAAATCCTCATTGATTTCCACTACCCGTTTCATCACCACATCCCTTGCAGCGTTGACCTCCCGTATGACAGCGTCGTATTCTTTTTCAGGGTAGCGGGAGACAAAGGCCTTGAGGTCTTGGGGGACGTTGTCTTTTTTCATTGGGAAAGGGGTCAAAAGCCCCTGGTTGTTTTCTCCGGCCCAGCCCAGACGTTTGAAGGCGTCCACATCGTCGACGTGGAAGGCCAGGGTCTGCATGGCCTCAATGGCGTCCTTGTATCCCTGGCTCTTGCGCGGAGGGGGCTCAATTTTCCCCTGGGGGTCCACTCCGCGAACCGAGGCCACCAGCAGCATCTCCTGGCTCAGGGAATTATAGGACCCGAGAACCTGGTTTTCGAGGGCGGTCCGCTCGCTCACCACGTTCACCTGAACATCGGCAAGTGTGCAGCCGGTGAGAACAACGAGGGTCAGCACGAGAAGAGATATCCATTTCATGTTTATTCCTCCCAGGTCTCAGACAATGAAAGGCTCAAAACGGAAGTTTGGGATCATTTTAGGGACCCGATGACACCAGCCGAATGGCGCCGTCTTTTTCCACGATGATACCATCGGCAGAGATGGTTTTCAATAGATTTATGAGGGGGTCAAGGGCTGAAAGGCCGTTTTCAAGCCGTGCGTGGATAGGCAGGCCTGCCATATTAAACCGTTCAATACGCGGCAGGCGAATGCGGACACCTTTCACCGCCACCTCCCCCGACAGGGACAGGTTGCCGTAACGCACTTCGAGGGTGATCCAGAGGGGGGTGCCCACCCGGAGCAGCTCCCGCTGTTTTACAATGCCTTCATTGCTTTCATAAGGGTCGAGGGCATAGAGGAATCGCTCAAAAGTCCTGGAACCGATGCGGGTCAACTGCAGGGTCAGACGTGCGCCGTAGAGCAGTTGTTCCGGATCGCTCGTCAGGGGGACATGGAGGGAAATCCGCCCCGACAGGTCTGCCGGGTCAAAAGGATCTGATTGCTGGTTTTGTGCTCGCTGGATCGGCCGGGGGAGCAGCAGGTTGGGGTCCAGGCCTGAGAAGGAGCAATTGGTTTCCAACTCAAAACCTTTGGGGTTTTTTCTGACATAGAGCTCCCCGACAACACTGCCTCCCATAAGGTCAAACTGGAAATGATCAATAGAGGGGAGAGATTTTACGAGACGAAGGTTCAGTTCATAGTTTGAAATTTCCAAAGGAAGGTTCCCCGCCTCGATGCTGGCTGACGCAAACGTAACCGCCGGTCGGGAGGCCAACCGGCCACGGAGATCGTCCATGAGCCTCTTTGCCACGGCCTTCTGGGCCTCTGTAAAGGCCAGTGTCTTGGCCTGGCTCTGAAGCACTTCTCTCGATAAGAGGTCCGGGGAGGGGTCTTTCCGAGAATGCCTCTTGCCCGGGTGGCCCAAGAGGAGGTCTTTCCTCACTTCAAGGTGAGTCTTAAGGTCTGTAATCTCCACCTTTCGACCATATTTGAGGTCCAGCCCGGGGCTGTCCAGCCAGCCCATTGCCCTGATCTCATTTTCGCCCGTCAGGTCAATTTGAACCCCCGCTTTCAGGGAGCCCTTCAGGGCGACGCCTTTTTTGAGGAAGGAAAGGTTTTCGGCTGAACCGGCGCTGATTCTTGCGGTGATTGACCCCTCTCCCTTTTCAAGAAACGCGGCAAGGGGGGATCCCGGTCCCTTTCTCAGAAAGTGATCGATCCTGTTCAGTGACAGGTCAAGGGATTGGTTGAGGCCCAGTGGCTCAACATCGATGGCCTCTGAGAATCGAATCGACCGGAGTCCCTCCTGGGCCCCTGAGAGCGAGAGTGAGACCTGCAATGGGGTTTTGAGCCTTCCTAGAGAGGGAAGCTCTTCGATCCTGCCCAGGAAGAGTTTCCCGGCAACGGATCCCTCTTTTAAACCCTTTGACAATCTCAGGATCAGCGGTGCTTCCGTTCGGATCTGAGAGGCCTTAAGCCGGCCATTCTCTGAAAGGGGCAGGTTCGCCTCCACATCCTTCAAGTTTGCTGTTACCCGGAGGTCTTGGAGGAAACCGGTGTTTTGAAGTCTTTTGTAGAGACCCTCCCCGACCGATGAGAACCCTTTTTTCTCCCGGTCTGTGGGCAACCTTCCCTGAAACTTCCATTCAAGATTCACAACCCCTTTGAGATCAAATTGGGGGGGGAGGCGGGTGGCAAGAAGGGGGACAATCTCATTTAGGTTGAGGGTGACATCTCCGGCGGTTTTCAGAGACTCCCGGCCCAGGTCGCGGATTGAGGCCTCCATGCGGGCATTCAAAAGGTTTTTCACATCAATGACGGCCCGAACCTTTTTCACATCAACCTGTAATGGTTGCAGTTCCATTAAGCGGAGGTCTGACAGATCGACAGTCAGCTCCAGACCAGAGTCGATGGGGCCATAGGGAGGAGTTTCCAGGTGAAAGGCAGGCGCTGAAATGAAAACCCGGCAGGTGTTGATCGTCAAAGGCCGTTCTGACCCGAGAATACATCGGGTTTGAAAGGTGTGCCGCAACGAGGGGATCTCCATTTCCTTTGCGACGCTTACCCCTTCAAGTGTGCCCGACTCGTGGAAAGTGACGTTACCCTTGAGACCAAACAGGGACCCTTTGGATCGGGCAATATTCTTGGCAACTACCCGAAGTGTGGGAAAGGCCAGACGTTTGAGGCGTATGGTTTTTTTGCCGGTGAGGTGGAGATTTTCCAGCTTTAAACCGGCAAGGAAATCGGCCTGGCTTGGGAAGTTTGACACCATCTGAACGGTCCCCTTCTGTAATTGGAAGCTGAGCGCTTCGGCTGAGAGGGTCCCGTTCCCGGTTTTGACCCGGATGACGGGGAGTGACACAGACAGCTCGTTTAGCCCCAGTCGCATCAGACCTTCGGAAGGCGAGCCGGTGACGCGCATATTATTGACACGTAGCTCGGGCGGGGGGGCTCCCTGCTTCATACCAAAGGAAATCCCCTGGGGGGCGAAGGGACCGCCCAGAAGGAGCAGTTCCTTCAAGTCAATGAGAAGGGAGTTTACGGTGAGATCCGCCTGGGGGTGAGGACCGTTGATCCCCCTCAGGGCCGCCTGAAAAGAAAGTCGGCTCCTATCCTGGATCTGAATTTTGCCGGATTTGACGAAAAGATCCCCCTTTCTTAGGTTTAGGACACCCTCTTGGGAAAAGGCAAGGTTGAGCGGCCCAACACGGTTTTTCTTGAGGGGCCCCCCGGATGCGGCCAACTCGTTTCCCTTTACTCGCAGACGAAAATCCACAACATCCTCGGGATTAAGCAGTGCCTTTAGGGTTAGTTGAATTTTACCCGATGGATTCGGGAAAGAAGCAGAAAGGAAGGGGCGGGCCACATTTGAAAGGGGAGCCAGGTCCAGATCCAGCTGTCCGTTTAGACCCATCTTGGAAAGGGCCCCCTCTGCAGAAAGGTGCAGGCCGGGAAGCCCTCCTTTGA
>JABMQV010000066.1 GCA_013203065.1 Desulfobacteraceae bacterium
ACCGGGCTACATCATGATACCTCACGGATTCGGTCTGGTGTATCAAGGGGAAACATATGGGGCCAACGCGAATAGGTTGGCTAAGAACACCCATCGTGATCGCCTTGCAGGAACCCCTTATCACCGTTTTATTAGATGCAGAGTGGAAGCTATCTAAAGTATCTTTGAATGATTTTATGCCAGAAATTTTTGGATTAAATTGGGAATCAAAGATCCCAAAAATTTTGCATTACTCAATTAAGGAGAAATAAAATGGTTCTTTTGGACAGTATCGCAGAACCCATGAGGGGGCATCTAGAAAAACTTCCCTGCCCAACTTTCGAAACCACACCATTCGTAGAGGCGCCTCCTGCCAGTAATAGGCGGGTGGCAATGATTTCTACAGCCGGTCTGCACCGCCGTGGTGACAGACCCTTTACCCTGGGTTCAGATGACTACAGGTTAATCCCGGGTGACGCCAAGGCGAACGACCTGGTCATGAGCCATATATCGACCAACTTCGACCGTACTGGTTTTCAAATGGACCTGAACGTGATCTTTCCTATCGATCGGCTCAGGGAGATGGCCGGACGCGGAGAGATAGGCAGTGTAGCCGAGTTTCATTACTCTTTTATGGGAGCAACCGAACCCGAAAAGATGGAACCGGCCATTCGCAAGCTGACCTCACTACTCAAGAAAGATGACATTAATACTGTCCTTCTGGTACCGGTCTGACCTTTCTGCACGCGCGCCGTGGGCGGGCTTGCACACTATCTGGAGGAGGAGGGCCTGGCTACTACCCAAATCAGCCTGATTAAGAAGCATACCGAGACAATAAAACCGCCCCGGGCCCTCTGGGTTCCGTTCGACCTGGGCCGGCCTTTTGGAGAGCCCAACGATCCTGATTTTCAAGCCCGGGTACTATCCGCGGCTCTGGATCTTTTGAACGAAAAAGAAGGCCCGATTCTGAGCGACTATCCGGAAGAGGCTGCTTACATGGCAGAACAAGGACCCTGGGCCTGTCCGATCGATCTGAGCGACACGGAAGAAGACCTGAGCGAAGAGGGCAAGCTTATAAATGTCTTCAAAACAGAAATGAACCAGCTTAGAAACTGGTACGATATCGCCGTGGAAAAACGGGGCAGGACTACCGTTGGCGTGAGTGGAGTCGACGTGGACAATCTGGCTGGTTTTATCAGCGCCTTTTTAACCGACGAACAGCCGGAAAACCCGAACCCGGACTTTCCCTTACCACATACTTTGAACTTAGCCACCGACGACCTCAAGGCCTTTTACACTGAGGCGGTCACGGCCCAGCCAGGCCCCACGGGAACACCAGAGCAGCTTGCGGACTGGTTCTATGGGCAGACTGCAGCCGGAAGGTTACTTTACGCCATAAGGGACAAGGGAGTCCAGAGTGATGACAAACTATTAAAAATCGTGGCCGCAGCTCTGATAATACCGGCTACCAAACCTCAACCTCAGGCTTAACAAGGGGCTGATCAAGTATAATAAGGGCGCACGTATACGCGTCCTTATTTTTTTAATATATTAGGAGAGAGTTGCTCCAATTTCAATTGTCGGCATGATTCTGATCGATAAGGAAGATTTGCATGACAAAGTCACCACATGATTCCAAGGTCCCCCTCCTGGTTGAACAAGATGGACCGGTAACAACGCTTACGATCAACGATGCGCCCTGGAACCGGATGAGCTTAGAATTCATGGACGAACTCGAAGTCGTGGTTGATAAGCTGTCCCTCGATAAATCCGTGAGGGCCATCGTGATCACAGGCGCGCGAGACGAACATTTTTCCGTGGGAATGGACTTGAAACAAATTGCTTCAAAGCTTGGCAAGAAAGGGGACTTTTTGGCAGTACTGGACCAACGCCTCCGTGTGCTGTCAGCAATAGAGACCATGGGAAAACCCGTTATTGCGACGTTGTTCGGTTATTGTCTGGGGGGCGGGCTTGAACTCCCGCTTGCGTGCCATTTTCGCCTGGCAGCTGCAGAAGGCGCCAAGATCGGATTACCCGAATTGGATCTTGGCACGGTGCCCGCATGGGGCGGGAGCGCCAGACTGACTCGTTGTGTGGGGCGTATGCATGCCCTTGACATGATCTTGCGTGCCAAGAAAATTTCAGGTCCGGAAGCATTAAGAATCGGGCTGGTTAACGAAGTAGTGCCAAACAGCGAACTAAAACAGCGCGCACATGACCTGGCCAGGGAGTTGGCGTCGATGCCGCCCATATCAATAGCCGAGATGTTAAGGTGTGTGGTTGAAGTCGGCGAAAGATCGCTGGAGGAAGGTCTACATGAGGAACGCCGAGCCGTGCTGCGTACAATGGGAACCAAAGACAGTCAAGAAGGAATGATGGCTTTTCTTGAAAAGCGCAAACCGATATTCACCGGAGAGTGATTTTACACATATAGGGAGTTAATCAATCGTGATAAAATAAATATGTGAAATATCCAGTGCCGTTCCAAATCAGTCAGTCAAGGTTTGGAAAGAGCAAGGCCAAAAGGGGGCGTTTTTCAAAGGTCTCGTTTCTAGAAGGAGAAGAATAGATGTTATCAAAAACCGAAATAATCGAGAAAGCCGATGAGCTTGGTTTTGATGAAATTGGGTTCACTACGGCCGAGCCTTTTGAGTCGCAGAAGGAAGTTTTGCTTGACCGGAAGGGCGAATATGCCCATTTGATGGTCAATTTCGACTTGATAGGCGGTACTAATCCCAAAAATATAATGCCCGAGGCCAAGTCGATCATTGTATTGATTGATATGTATTTTAAGGAGTCTTTTAACCCCTTGATGGAAGCTCATTTTGGCCGGCTTTACATAGATGAAGACAGGATAATCAAAAAAGAACTGGTGCGCCGGACCAAAGATTTCGTCAATTTTCTTCGCGAAAACGGCATCAAGGCCAAGGCCTCTAAGGATCTGCCTCATCGCGCCTGCGCCGGCAGGGCAGGGATTGGTAATGTCGGGAAAAATTGCTTAATGTATTCCAGCAAAGCCGGTTATGAAAACTCCTGGCTTATTCCCGCAACTATTTTGGTTGATCAGGAATACGATCCTGACGAGCCGAAAGATGAAAATGTATTCGACTGCCCTGACTGGTGCAAAAACGTCTGTATTGTCTCCTGTCCGACCAGGGCCTTAAAAGGACCTCGACACCTGGACCCTCGAAGATGTATTTCCAACATGACCTACAACGCCAGCGAAATCACGCCCCTGGAAATGAGAGAGGCCATGGGGCTTTGGGTATACGGCTGCGATCGCTGTCAGAACATCTGTCCCCGCAATGACGCCTGGAGAGCTAAAGAACGACCGGTTAACAAAAGAGTGGCGGCCAAGGCGCCATATTTTACCCTTTCCTCCCTGCTGCATATGGACATGGCGTATTTTAAAACCAAAATTTGGCCCCACATGTTTTACATCTCACCGGAAAACATGTGGCTCTGGAAAATGAACGTGGCTAGGGTAATGGGCAATACGCGCGACCGAAAACACATTCCCGATCTGAAACGAGCCTTCAAAGAAAACGATGATGAAAGGGTCAAAGGAATCATTGCCTGGTCTTTGGGACGTTTGGGCGGCGAGAAAGCCAAGAGTGCTTTGGAAGATTTCTTCAAATTCAAGGGTAGCGAAGGCCTAGTCCAAAAAGAGATTAAGCAGGCGTTGGAAATGTTTTAGGAAGAGTATCCAAAGTAAACCCTAGAGTTGCAATAGTCGAGGATGTTGGAGTACCGCAAAGGGGAGCCCCAGGGAGAGTGATTCCCGGAAAAGCGGGAAAATATGTTGCCGGTTTTGGCAAGCTGGGTGAAATCTCCTTTGAGGTCAGATAGCGCCGGACAGTTTTTCCATTTTTGAATAATGCAGTGCATTCTCTATGGCAAGGGCTGTAGGGGTACTCAAAGCGGTTA
>JABMQV010000067.1 GCA_013203065.1 Desulfobacteraceae bacterium
CACCCTGGTCGCCGTGAATTTTTACCTTCTGACCGGTCTGAATCTTTTGCGTTCCTTCAACACAACCTGCAACACAGGTAATGCCGTACTCCCTGGCCATGATCACCGGATGGGAAAGGGCCCCCCTCTAAGTGGTCAGTAACGCCGACCTCCTTTTAGTGATGACCTATGGAATGCAACAGGTCTTTTGAGCTTATCACCCAGCCAAAAGCAGACTGGATATTAAAGATCGTTGCCTGTTGCACTATCTCAGAGCCCATCTGGCTTACTCCATCTGAAACAAGAATAGGGAAATAGTCCAGGAAAAAGGCGTGTCTGATGGTTGATTCAACACAAACATTTGTCGCTATTCCTACAAACAGCAAATACCGGATGCCGAGGTTCCTCAAAATGATGTCGAGATTTGTTCCAAAAAATCCATCATATCTTTGTTTCCTTACGACGATATCTTCTTTAAGGGGCTTTAGCTCTTCTATGATGTCAGCTCCCCAGGTCCCATATATATAGATTTTATCTCTTAATTCCGGACGTTGTTTGATCATGACCAGCCCGCCTGATTTTCGGGAGCTTGGCGAGTCTGCTGCTGCGGCATCGGATAGGTCAGGGCTGCACCCCATCTGGAGATATATGATCTTGCCGCCCTTTCCCCGCACTGAAGTGATGACCTGTTTACACGGCTCGATGATTTTTTCGGCAGCTGAGATATCGTGGCCGGCCAGATCGAAGTAGCCCCCTTTCCGCACAAAACAATTCTGCATATCAACGACAATGACAGCAGTCTTTAAAAGATCAATTTTGATTGGTTCGGTTTCAGCTTGAAGCAATACGGTGTGCTCACAGTCTTTTTCCATCACGGCCCCTTGGTTTTATGAACGGAAGATTCCATATTGAAGTGAAAAACCCATGGTTATTTTCGTCAGCTTATTGAGAAGTTACCCTTCCCCCATCGCCTCAGATAGAAAGATGCGGGTAACGGGTGATTCAGTGGATGAAGATTATCCCCACGGACAGGGCACGATTGACTTCTTTTGGGTCCACGCTCCTGTAAATCGAGTTTATGCCCCACCCCAACCTTGTCGTCAGGCCAAAAACGTCCATCCCCGCACTTTCCATTGACGGACGGGCCTTGAGGGGGTAAGGGCATTTGCCGTGGTCAAGGACCAGACACATGTCGAGACCGCACAACACCTTTCTGCAGCTTGCCTGGCCAAATCCCATGGCCAGATAGTAGCCCTTTCCAAAGGCCGAGGTTTCAATTCTGCCGGCGATTTCAAAGCCCTTTTTGGCCCACTCTGCAACCGCTCCCTTTTTCTTTTCGGGGTCCGAAAGGAAATCATTTGGAGGCACATCAAGGGCGAACACGATGGCCCATTCATAGCTGCCCAATGCCCGCTTCATATATTCTGGTTCAGGGCCATGAGGGGGGCAATAGATGTTTTTCCCGTAATGGGGACAGAGGGGGACAGAACATTTTAGCCTGACCCTTTCGTCTATCTCCACCCAACTTGAGGAGATAACCCTGGCCAGTGAAGCCCCCAGTTCAAGGGCGTTTTGTCTGAGTTCTTCCAGGTCATCCCTTATCTTATCACGAGAGACTTTTGTTGAGATCGATCTTGATATTTCGGTGTGTTCTTTTGAGATGGGCAGTTCCTCTATAAAAATCACCAGTTGTACGGCATCGACCGACCGTCCCGACTTGATCTCTCCCCTGAATACGGGACATACAGGTCACAGGTCTTTTAGCCGATTGAGTGCGTAAGAACCTTTTTTACAAAAAAAATATCCTTTTCGGTTTGGCTGCGATTGCAATGGTAGAGCCAATTAGGTTTCCAATTTGTAAACTGCGACATTTACGCCCCGTTTTTTCCATCTTAGGAGTCGAAAATGGAAATGCACGATGTTGTGTTTCCAACTATCGGACCACTCATTAATAATAGTATGTGGGGGATTATTGTCTTCGCAAGGTATTTGGCGTTTGAAGATCCAATAGCTACCTTATCTACTTTGATTGTATAAAGCGATGTTTCCATGTTGTCAACAAGGAATTGGTATGACAAATTCAACAATGTTTTGTCCGGGTCCATCCTCACAACAGCTATGAGCCGGATTTGAACTTGACCGGTACCCCCATATTACCTATACTCCATTGCCAGAAAGGAAGATATATCCCTTGTTTTTGATATGGAAATAACAGTGAAACGGGCTCAATATTGATAAAGGTAAAAATTCACACGATTTTGAATCTCAAAAAGGTTATCGGAAACGCCGAAATGGAAATGCTCGCCCCAGACAGGGGCACCCTGAGAGATCTGCTGGAGATTATGATAAACAGATGGGGGGATGAACTGGGATCTCTGTTGTACGGGCCGGATGGCACCGAACTCCTTCCCTATATTCGTCTTATGGTAAACGGCCAGGACATAAACTTTCTCGAGGGGATGGAAACGGTGCTTCAAAATGGGGATGAAATCCTGATACTGCCTCCTGTTGCCGGTGGCTGAGGCTTTTTCTGGAACTTATTTGCGTAAGCCCTAAGGTTCTTTTTTAGATAAAGATATGTTGTATAACCGATTAACCCCAAAGATGGAGGTGTGAAATGTACAAAGGTGGATATAGCGGGAAGGTTTTGCGGGTGAATCTTACGGAGCAAAATTCAACGGTAGAGGATCTGCCGGGGGAAATAGCCAAGGATTTTATCGGAGGTGCAGGATTTGGGATCAAATATCTCTTTGATGAGGTCAAAGGAGGAACAGACGCGCTGGGGCCTGACAACAAGCTGATTTTTGCCTCCGGCCCTTTTTCCGGGACCACCATACCCTGCGCCAGCCGGATGGCCGTCACCGCCAAATCGCCGCTTACCGGAGCTGTGGGTATGGCGTTGACCGGCGGATATTTTCCCGTTGAATTGAAATTTGCGGGTTACGATGCCCTGATTATTGAGGGCAAGTCTGAGACGCCCACCTATGTCTGGATCAAGGACGGAGAGGTGAAGTTCCGCAGTGCAAAAAAACTGTGGGGGATGAAAACCACGGACACCCAGCAGATCATCAAGAACGAACTGCATGACCAGAATATACGGATCGCCTGCATCGGGCCTGCCGGAGAGAACCAGATAAAGATTGCATCCATCATTAACGAATGGCGGGCCGTGGGACGAAAAGGCCTGGGGGCGGTCATGGGGTCCAAGAATCTCAAGGCGATCGCAATTCGGGGAACCGAAGAAGTGGCCGTCGCTGACAAAGATAAACTAAAGGCCGCCAGAGGCGAAATGACCAAGGCCATGAAGGAAAGCCCTGTGCTCTATCCAAATTTTTCGAAACTCGGAACCGCCATGGTGGTTGACCATACCTGTGCTATTGGTATCTTTCCCACCAAAAACTTTACAGCCACAGGGGAGTATAACCCCGCAGACAAAATAGGGGTGGAGGTCCAGGTGACGCGGAATGTGGGCTCGGAGGCCTGTTATGGGTGTCCGGTGGCATGCAGCCAGTTGAAGCTGGCAAAGACAGGACCTTATGCAGGGGTACTTACCGAGGGCCCCGAATTTGAGACCATGTATTCCTATGGCGGTGTAACAGGGGTGGAAGATATAGACGCTATCATTGCCGCGGACCGTCTGGCCGACGAACTGGGGTTTGACACCATGTCCTCCGGAGTGACGATCGCCTTTGCCATGGAACTCTATGAGAAGGGCATCCTGACAAAGGAAGATACGGGAGGGCTGGAGCTCAATTTTGGTAACCATGAGGCAATGAACACGGTCCTCAGACAGATGGCATTTCGTGAAGGGATCGGTGATTTGCTAGCCGACGGGTCCAGGGCCGCGGCGGAGAGAATCGGGAAGGGCTCGGAAAAATACGCCATGCACGTCAAGGGTCTGGAACTCCCCGCTTATGATGTGCGAGGGGCAAAGGCCCACGGGCTGAACTATGCAACCTCCTTTACCGGCGCAGACCACTGCAGGGGCTATGCCTTTCAGGAGATCTTTGGAATCCCTGTCCCCTACGAAGTGGACAGATTTGCTGTTGAAGGAAAAGGAAAGCTCACCATGTGGAACCAGGACATTCGTACGGCAACCACTGATGCCCCCACCATGTGTGCCTTTCTCCTGGATATGGCCGTCGTCGGTATAGCGGCCCAGAATACGGCCTCGCTGATGGAGGCTGTAACAGGCCTTACCTATACCCCTGATGAAATCCTGCAGGTGGGCGAGCGGATCAACAATCTGGCCCATGCCTTTAACGTGCGGGAGGGGTTGACCCGCGCAGACGACACCCTGCCCGAGAGGCTCCTGACCGAACCCCTGAAAGGGGGTGCCTCCAAGGGGCATTTTATCAGCAGAGAGGAACTGGATCAGATGCTGGATGAGTATTACTCGGAAAGGGGCTGGGATGTGGAGACCGGGGTTCCAACCCGTGAAAAGCTGGAAGAGCTAGGGCTCGGTTATGTGGCTGACCAGTTGAAGTAGGCTGGAATCCCCGCAAACTGTTGGTATTCGTTGCAGCGTCATAGATCGTAACTTCTCCGCAAAATGCGAAGATGATTTGATCCATTAGCAATAAGGTGTCCCCGCTCCGGATGGGATCTTTGACAGGTATCAGGATTTGGGGTCTGCTGGCTAACCTTGCCTATCCGTCCTTCTTGAGAAGGATCTTGGGGGTCTTGGTTCTTTTGTCATAAAAGAGAAAAGCTG
>JABMQV010000605.1 GCA_013203065.1 Desulfobacteraceae bacterium
CTTATACTCCTGAGCCAATCAAATTGCAGTAGACTAAATCCCCTCCGGGGATAACCAAAGCCGAGTCCTCCCCCCGGGCCGTAGGCCCTATAGGCCGGAGGCTGGGCCCGGATCTTTACAGGGTCATACGGGTTGAGACGTTAAGCGGCAGTTCTTGAGTGGAGGTTGTGAATTGAAAACATGTAACCGGCAAGCGATCTCGTTTATGGCAGTGGGGTTTTTTATCCTTGGTCTGGTTTGTACTCTTCCGGCCAAGGCTCAGCCAGCCAGCAAAGAGAAGTCGGTCCCATCATCAAAGGCCGGACAGGTTGCTGCCCAAAGGCCTTCAGCCGGGATTGACGTCTCTAGGATGACCAATAGCGAATCCATCGGTTTTTTGTCCAAAAAAGAGGTAGGGCCTTGGGGACACATCTTTTCGGATAAGACTGAGAGGGTGATCTTGGTAAAAGGCGATACGGTTTATGTGGCTATGAAAAGGGCCGCCCCCAACATAAAACCGGGGGATCTATTCACCGTTTACCGTCAGACCCCGGATGTGGTGGGATATCTGATCTCATTCCTTGGAAGGATTGTCTTAAAGGAACAGCTGAGAGGTAGTGGCAAGAAACAGAATAAGGACAGCCTATACAGGGCAGAGATTATAGAGAATTATAAGGGGATGCGCGTGGGGGACCCCATCTTGCCCTTTTATCCTATTTCTTCCTGCGTCCGGCCTACCCAACCGGACCGGGGAAAATTGAAAAAGTTGAAAGGATGTCGGGATTTGGAAGAATGCCGGGTGCCGATTGTCTCTTCAAAGGGAAAACGTGAGATCATTGGCCAGTTCTCCGTAGTCTATCTGGCCGCCGGTTACAATTACGGCATCCGGAGGGGAAACCTGTTTGAAATAGTAAAAAAGGGGGGAGATGATGCCCCGGGAGCGCCGGCCCTTCCTGATGTGATTCTCGGCCACCTGCTGATCCTGGAAGCCAGACCGGATACGGCAACCGGTGTGGTTCTCTCAACCACGGCAGAATTCTCCAAGGGGTCCTTTGCAAAAACCATTCCTTGGCCGGAAACTGAGGGTGTCTTCTCAGTATTGCCTAGATGTGCCTCTAAATGAATACGCTCAGGGTTTGCCCCCCTCGGAAAAATACTTGACTATTCTACATTACCCTGTTTTATATTGCCGCCATTCTGTCCAAGTGTAAACCAGAACAAATTAATCCTTTAGGTGATTACGTTTCTTTGCCCATCTATGAAAATATCTTCAGACGAAAGAAGTGCCTGGTTGTCCCTCTGTTTGATCCCCGGCTTAGGCAACACTATAATCAAGAGGCTCCTGGGGGTATTTGGGCACCCGGAAGATATCTTTAGGGCAGGCCTTTCAGAACTGCGGTCCGTGGAGGGTGTTCGAAAGGATGTGGCCCATGAGATCCTAAAGAGGAGATTTGCGTCAGATGCCCAGAGGGAACTGAGAAAGGTGGAAAGGTGCAACGCCCGGATCATCACCTTTACGGATCCTTTTTACCCGAAGCTACTAAGGGAGATTGAATCTCCTCCCATGCTCCTCTACATAAAGGGGAAGGACATCCCCCTGGATAAGACCTTTGTTGCCATGGTGGGATCCAGAAACCCGACACACTATGGAATTAAGGCCGCAAAGAAGATCGGGATGGGGCTTGCCAGGCGGGGTGCAGGCGTCGTCAGTGGTCTGGCAAGGGGAATCGATTCTGCCTCCCATATCGGATGTTTGAGGGGAGGGGGGTTCACCATAGCGGTTCTGGGTACGGGCATCGATGGAATCTATCCTGCCACGAACAAGGGGCTTTCAGAGGAGATTGCGGAAAACGGGGTGGTCCTCTCCGAGTTCCCCGTGGGGACCCCGCCGGAGCCGAGGAATTTTCCCATACGGAATCGGATCATAAGCGGCCTCAGCAGGGGAGTAGCCGTTGTTGAAGCCACGAAGAAAAGCGGCTCCCTGATTACGGCCTCGTGCGCATTGGATCAGGGCCGAGAGGTCTTTGCCGTCCCAGGGAGTATCGACTCCTTTAAAAGCACCGGGACGCATTTCTTGATCAAACAGGGGGCCAAACTGGTGGAAAACGCGGAGGATATACTTGAAGAATTTGGATTTAGGGGTAGGGGTGTATATGAGGGTGGTGATGTGAGGGCACCCGCTGCCAGGCCTATGGGTATGAACGAATCTGAAAAGAAAATATATGATATCATAGGAGATTATCCGATACACATCGACCAAATCGTCAGGAGGGGAGAGTTGGATCCAGGCCAAACCTCAAGCATCTTGATGAAAATGGAGTTGATGGGAGTGGTTCAACAACTTCCAGGAAAGATGTTTATCCGGTAGTCGGATAGGGATATGTCAAAAAATCTGCTGATTATTGAATCACCGGCTAAGGCCAGGACCATCGGAAAGTACTTGGGGCCCGACTTTAAGATCATGGCCTCCATAGGGCATGTGAAAGATCTTCCCGTAAGCAAATTTGGGGTTGATATAGAAGGCGGTTTTAAGCCCGAGTATGTCACGATTAAAGGCAAGGATAAGATCTTGAAGGAGTTGAAGGCTGCGGGAAGCGTTGCTGAGGCGATCTATCTAGCCCCGGATCCTGATAGAGAAGGAGAGGCAATTGCATGGCATATTGCCCAAGAACTAGAAAAAGGCGGGAAACAAAAGGCGATATTCAGGGTCCTCTTTAACGAATTGACGGCAAAGGCCATCCGGAACGCCGTATCTTCACCCCAGGCGCTTGACAAGGATAAATTTGAGTCACAACAAGCCAGGAGGATTTTAGACCGCCTTGTTGGCTACCAGATATCCCCGCTCCTTTGGAAAAAAGTAAAACGGGGATTGAGCGCCGGGAGGGTTCAGTCCGTGGCGGTCAAGATGATCTGCGACAGGGAGCGAGAGATCCAGGCATTTGATTCAAAAGAATATTGGTCTCTGACGGCCCATCTCAAATCGAGCGAGCCCCCGCCCTTTGAGGCCAAACTTTTTAAGTACATGGGCAAAAAGGCGAGCCTGGAAAATGAAGATCAGACGCACAAGATCGTTTCAGAGATAGATGATCTGCCGTTCAAGGTGTCCAAGGTCACTCAAAAAAAGACAAGGAAAAATCCGCCACCTCCCTTCATTACCAGCCTTCTTCAGCAAGAGGCCTTTAAGAGATTGAGATTTTCGGCCAAAAAGACCATGTCCATTGCACAGAGTCTTTACGAAGGGGTGGATCTCGGAAACAGGGGTCTGGTAGGGCTCATTACATATATGAGGACAGATTCCTTCCGACTTTCAGACGATGCCGTTTCTGAAGCGCGGGGATTTATCCAGAAGGCCTTTGGGAAGGAGTACCTGCCCGGCAAACCGAACAGATTTAGGAGCCGCAAGGGCGCTCAAGAGGCCCATGAGGCCATACGCCCCACTTCGGCGGCGCTGGAGCCAAAGGCTGTTTCAGCCTATCTTACGAAAGACCAGCAGGCCCTCTATAATCTCATCTGGAGACGTTTTGTCGCCTGTCAGATGAGTCCGGCTATTGTAGACAAGACTCAGGTTGAAATCAACGCGGGGAAGGCCGTTTTCAGGGCAACCGGTTCTGTGGTCGTATTTAGGGGATTTACAGCGATCTATGATGAAGGCCCGGAGAAGGACAAAGAGGCCCAACTCCCCCCCTTACAGGAAGATCAAATTCTAAACCTCATCAAATTAGATCCGGCCCAACACTTTACGCAACCCCTACCCAGGTTCACCGAGGCAACTCTGATCAAGGCATTGGAGGAAAACGGAATCGGCCGGCCCTCTACCTATGCGGCGATCTTGGCCAACATCAGCGGAAGGGAGTACGTATCCATAGAAAAAAGGAGCTTCAGGCCCACGGAATTGGGCTTTTTGGTGACGGATCTGCTGGTGGGGAGCTTCCCCGATGTCATGGATACCGCTTTTACCGCTCAGATGGAAAACAACTTGGACAAGATTGAGCGGGGAGAGATAAAGTGGACCGATATCTTAGAGCAGTTCTACGAGTCATTTGAGAAGGATTTGGAAAAGGCAACACGTGACATGAAGGGGGAGGTCTCGACCGACATTTCCTGTCCAAAATGTAACCGCCCCATGGCCATCAAGTCGGGACGAAACGGGATTTTTTTGGCCTGTACCGGTTATCCCGAGTGCAAAAACACCACAAATTTCACCCGGGATGACAAGGGAAACATTCTTGTCGAAACATCCCCTGAGCCGGGGAAAGAGGAGGGCACCTGTGAAAAGTGCGGTCGGCCCATGGTGGTTAAGAACGGCAAGTTTGGTTCTTTTGTGGCCTGTAGCGGCTACCCTGAATGCAAGAATATCTGGACACCCGAGCCAATGAGTACGGAAGTCCCGTGTCCTGAAAATAATTGCCAGGGTATGTTGGTGGAAAGGAGATCCAAGAAAGGGAAAAAGTTTTATGCCTGCAACCAGTACCCAAACTGCCACTTTGCCACCTGGGATGAACCCTTTGACGAGCCCTGTCCCGAATGCGGTACCCCGGTCTTGAGTGTCAAACGGCCCAAGAATTCCCCACCGTCCCTTGCCTGCAGGAAAAAGGGCTGTGGCTTTACCAAACCCCTTCCTTCTGAGCCAACGGGTTGACCTTCATATTTCAACCCGCCTCAAATGTATTTTCAATTTCCCGGTCAATCCGGGTCAGGTGTTTGTCCAGTTCTGTCTTGGGGATGCCCAAGCAGTACAATATGTCGATAATTTGATCTCCTTTAAAGATCCCATCGGCCCTGGTGGCTGTATCCCCTGGTTTGAAGGCGATGGTTAGACCCATGTCATCAGGTAAACGAGACAGGGCCGAGCCATCGCCAACTGCAATTACCTGGTCCGGGTTGATATTTTCCATATTCATGATCATTTCCAGGATTTCATTTTTGGTTTCACTGGTCAGTACGGGCTCTTCCAATTCACCCGTGATTATTCCATTTTCATCAACTTTCAGTGTGTTGGAAAACGCGTAATCGGCACCTGAGATCTCAAAGATTTTCTTCATAGAGCAATCAAAACCCGCTGAGAGAAGCGCAATCTTAAAGCCCATGGATTTCAATATCTGTATCAGGTCAAGGGCGCCAGGGGTTAGGGCAAGGGTCTCGCTGAATTTCTCGAAATCACCGATGGACATACCCCTTAGCCTGGGGACATTTTCTATAAGCACCTGTGCCTCGTCTTTGGGGCCATCTTCGGGTTTGGGCTCATCACTGTCCATCGGTTCGGAAACTCCTCTTATTTTCTCCACAAAGCCCCTAAGGGAGGCCCCTTGGATCAGAGTGGATTCAACATCAAAGACCACGATCTTTTTTAGCCGCTTAAATGTATTCTCCTTTTGAATCACGACGCTTTGATCCATCCCAGCGCAAAGGTCCTTGAGTTCTGCAGTCATCTTTTCCATTGCTTGATCATGGGATAAGTCTTGCCCGATGATCATTTTTCCAAGATTTATCGCCATCTCCATGGAGAAAAATTTTCCGCGCGCTATCATCCTGCAATTTTCTATATTGATGTGATAGTTGTGGAAGAATGTAGAGACCCGTGCAATGATGCCCGGCCGGTCCAGTCCCAAGATCGTCACCACAAAATTTTCATCTTCCGGTGCAGGGGTTATCCCGGGCTCATGGCACTTCCCCAGGATCAGCTCTAGACCTGTCTCCATTCCAAGGGCCTTCAGTCTGTTTTTTATCTCATCTATGGATCTTTTTGATGCCGAGAAATCAACCGCAAGAAAAATGGCGAATAGCCCCCTCCGGCAGTTTTCTTCAACATCGGTGATATTGCCTTTCATCTCAAAAATTTTGGTCGTAATCTTTGAAACGAGCCCCGGTGAATCAGGACCTATGGCAGAAAGGCTTAAAATCTTTTGGCTTTGGCTCATCTCCCATCCCCTCTCGTTCAGTAAAAATTACCGTCTATTGTAGAATATGAACAATTCTTCTTCATAATATCTGCCGTCTATCACCTGGCCCGGCCCGAATCGTCTGATCTCCTTTTTTTTGAGGAAGTCCGAGAACCTCTCGTCAATTTCCTCCAGCGAGACATCTTCTTTGAACCAGTGGATCGGGGCATTGACGTTGAGGGGCCTTGCCGCTATCAAATGGCGGGTGGTCTTGGGGGCAAACAATCGATCCCTTTTTGCCGCATCAACGACCATCTCTTTGGTTATCTGGGGAGTCCAGATCACTATTGCGTCCTCCCCTAGTTCAGTGCAGAAGTTGGCGTCATGTACTGATTGGCATGGAATATACCTTATCCCAAGATCCTGTTCCCTCAATCTTTCTTGAATTTTCTCCAAGACATCATAGGCACCCACTGCATCATTCACGACCTCTTCTTGGAACCTTACGAGGATGTAGGCATTACCCTGCTGGACGCCGTATGAAAACCGGTTTTGTTCCATCATCCTTATAAGGGTTTCCTTGTCAGCCGCGTGATGCAGATTTCCACCCATCTCCTCAATGATCTGTTTGAGCCGGCCGAGCCCTTTTCGATCCCCTATCATTCTGAACCAATATCTCAGGCGAACTGATTCGTGGAAGTAATCGATCTTACAGACCGGGATGTGTTTGAATCTCAAATGCTTGAAGACGTAAGTCCGATGGTTACCGTCCAGTACGATATTGTTTTCGTCAACAATTACCGGATTTTCTAGATCAGCCCAGTTTTTGAACTCTAAGATCAGTTTGTCAGCCACATGGGGAAGGGTTCCTTCGTGCTCCAGCAAGGAGTCCACCCGGGTAACTTGGAGACTTAATTTCAGGGTCTCAGTCTCTATAGAGAACATCTCTTCCCATCCGTATTTGAAACCAGGCCCTCAATCTTCACGCGTCTTCTCCTGGTCAGCCTTATGATTATGCCAAAGTTTGCTGGATCTGGAGCGCCTTGTTTTCAAGGCGCCGATGAGGCTCCAGTATGAAAAGGACCCTGCTTCAGGGAATGCATGTCAGGTTTGTCCCAGCATCCACAAACTAAGTACCATGACAATCATTCCGATGATAACCCCCATAATGGGCGTATGCTCCGCATCGAAGGATTTGGCCACAGGTATCAGTTCATCAAGAGAGATAACTACCATGATGCCGGCCACACCGGCAAGGACGAACCCCATTACTCTTTCAGAGAGAAAAGGCATCAAAACGATCGCTGCGAGGCCTGCACCCAAAATTTCGCTTACACCTGAAGAAAATGACCATAGAAAGGCCTTTTTACGGCAAGCCCCATCAGGCTCCCAATGGTTGTCGAAAGGCCCGCTCCAGCAGCAAGGAGCAATGCGCTCCACATAGATCAACCTCCGCGTGTGATCCTTCTATTTAACGATAAAAAGATTCAGTTTGTCAAAAACTCCCCATGATTACCGTTTTTTCCGGAAAGGCACCTCTTGCCGAATGTTAATGACCCTCCACTCCAGCGGGCTTTACTGAAGGGAAAAGGGACCTATCGGTGTGGGGGATAAATCTTGCAGCACTGAATAGATTCATGAATTCCTGGTTCACGTTGAGTTCGAGGTAGGTAATTTGATCGCGGATCTTAAACATTCGGTCTCTGGCCTCTGCTGACCGGAGAGCCATGCGCCCACCTTTAAGCGAGGTATTTCCCAGGGGGACATATGTCTCCAAGGGGAGATCCGGGATCATGCCGATGGTAATGGCTGCGCGCGGATCAATATACGAACCAAAGGTCCCTGCCACATAGAAATGGCTTATCTCGTTCATTGGGATGTTCACGGTATTGCTGATGGTAGTCAGGATAGTGTACATGGCCGCCTTTGATCGTATGAGGCCGTCTATGTCGGTCTGGCCAAGGGTCAGGAGTTCACCTGTTCCGGAGTTTTCAGGGGGCAGAATGACCAGATGATTGATGCCGTCAATGTTTGTCAGACGGTCCCGCATCTCTTGGCCACGTATTTCCCCCTCAGATCAATCATTCCGGTCAGATAGAGCTGGGCCACCAAGTCTATCAAACCGGAACCGCATATGCCAATGGGTCGCTGGTTGTCTATGGCCCTCACTTTGAATTCATCGGTGACCGGATCTATGCTCACCTTGTCAATTACCCCGGGACCGGCCATCATCCCCATGTTGGCGACACCCCCTTCCAATGCGGGTCCTGCCGCACCCGCGCATGCCATAAGCCAATCACGGTTTCCAATAACCACTTCGGCATTGGTCCCCACATCCACCAGAAGGGAGATCTCGCTCTGATCCGTCATTCCCGATGCCAGAATCCCTGCAATCAGATCACCACCAAAGTAACTGCCAACATTGGGAAAGACCAGGACAGGGGCACCCGGGTTGATCGCCAGGCCAAGCGCTGTGGACCTGATGATCCCTGGTTTGTTTATGACAGGAATGTAGGGCTCACGACATATCCAGTAAGGATCCAGGCCCAGGAAAAGATGTGTCATGGTCGTATTTCCGGCAGCGGACATCCCTAAAATGGAATTGGCCTCAATGGCATGTTTGTGGGTGAGCTGCTTTATCTCTTGATTGAGCCTTTTAACCAAGATGTTCTGAAGTTCTTCCAGACCACCTTCTTGGGCCGCAAAATGGATTCTGGTAAGGATGTCCGTCCCCATCTCAATTTGGGGATTGTGAAAAGAGATTTCATCCATGGTCTCCCGAGTAGAAAGGTCTATGAGTTCAACCACCACGGTCGAACTCCCCAGGTCTACGGCAAGGCCAAAAATGCCTTTCTCCTGTTGAGAGGGGAAGATGTCGATCAGGTGCCATCGTTTTTGGTCCCAGAAAAGGGCGGCATCCACCTGATAATCATATTCCCGGAGTCTGCCGGGAAGGCCTCTCACCAAGGGGAAATCAACACTTACCGCTTCGGAGGAAAGGGCCTTTTTGACGGCCTTGACCAGGCGATCCACATCGGCCGTGTTATCTTTCAGACTTGGGGGGGCAATTTCTGAAGATATCCTTATGATCCAGGATTTGGTTTGTGGGGTTTTTTCCATGATCTGTGCACTGGCCTATTTTCTGAATTTTCACCGTGGATAAACCCAACCGGCTTTCTAACCTGAGAATTGCAAAACCTTCTATTCAGGAGCGATTCTAAAAAAACTCGTCGATCCTATCAAGGGTATTTTTACAATGGGGGTCCTAAAATCCTAAGCACCTATTCCGAGGACGGAATTCCTCAGCCACTTTTCCACGTGTTGGTGATGGGAGTTATTTATGGATTTACTTTCACAATTGTCACGTGTTAATTTCTAAAATAGAAAATAAAATAGGGTAAGTGGGGAACTTTTCCTGCGTACCTCGTTAACCTTGTAGGTCTGAAAAACCCTGTATGGCGCCTTGCCATCAAAAGGGCCTGTCTAAATGTCACCACAAATGTGAATCAAAGCAGTTAGGGGAGGAAGCTGGATATGGAAACAATCTTTACGATTCTCTGTGATAACAGTGCCAAGCCCCTCAGTCCTGTAATGGGTGAGCACGGATTCGCCTGTTACATAGAAAGTGAGAATGGCAATTATTTATTTGACACGGGACGGGGTCTCGGGATTGTGCATAATTCTCTGGCATTAAAAAAGAAACTTTCAGACATCAAGGCTATAATGCTCAGCCACGGACATATGGATCATACGGGGGGATTGGCTGAGGTATTGCAACTAACTGGGAAAAGGCACGTTTATGCACATCCGAATATCTTCGCAAAGAGGTTTAACGAAGCAACGGGAAGGGTGAGGTTTGTGGGCATTCCTTTTGACCGCACCTATCTGGAATCCCTTGGGGCAAACTTCAAGTTAGATACTCGATTGATTGAGATAGGAAAAGACATTTTTCTATCAGGGGAGATTCCCCGCCTGAATTCTTTTGAGAAAGGAGATTCAGGTCTGTTCACTTATACAGCTACCGGGGAAAAAATACAGCCTGACCCGTTAAAAGACGACCTTTCCCTGATGGTTAATACGGACAAGGGGTTGGTAGTCGTTCTTGGCTGTGCCCATGCGGGCATGATAAACATTATGAATTATGCCATGGAAAATCTCGGTACCGACAGGATCCATGCCATAATCGGAGGAACCCATTTGATTGCTTCAAGTGATGAGCAGTTTGATGAAACCTTGAAATGGCTTGATGAGCATAAGGTAGAACATATCGGGGTTTCTCATTGTACTGGGTTGATAAAGGCGTCGCTGCTACATGCCAAACTAGAAAATAGGTTCTTTTTTGCTTCTGTGGGAACGGAGTTCAAGGCTTAAATAGTTCGACATATCAATATAAGATGTCCCCATAGATACACATACCAGAAGTTAGAACTTGGTTTTAATTAACAATAATGATAAGGAATTCAAGCAGATCAAGGGATTGAAAATTGAGAATTGGACTAAATGACCCTCACACAACCATCGGTTTGGCAGGGAAATGATGAAAGCGAAATACAAACACACAAACATCGTTGCCCGGGACTGGCGGAGACTTGCGGAGTTCTACCAGCGGACCTTTGGCTGCACCCCGGTTCCTCCGGAGAGATCCCTAACTGGTGAATGGGTGGAACAGTGCACGGGTGTGGTGGGAGGAGAGATTCGCGGTGTTCATCTGCGACTGCCGGGTTATGGCCATGATGGGCCGGCGCTTGAGATATTCCAGTACAACAGATCAGCGGATCGTCCCAAAACAGCCTCCAATCGTCCCGGCTTCGCACATCTTGCCTTTGAGGTAGACCTCGTCGAAAAGGCCAGAGATGAGGTGATGGCAGCGGGGGGCGGGTCTGTTGGCGAGCTGGTCACCGTGAAGATACCTGGTGCCGGCACCGTCACGTTGGTCTATGTGGCCGACCCCGAGGGAAACATCATTGAATTGCAGGAGTGGGAGTAACCTTCGCGAACAATGGTATTGAGCCACGGGTCTATAGTCAGTCTGCCGCTCATGCTCCATGTTCGTTGGATAATGAAAAAATGAAAATCCGCCACTTATTTCCAAAACTCGAATTTAACACGTAAAAATCTAGATTGGAGGCAAAGGTGCAATATTTTTGTGATTTAGAAAACAGGGAAGCAAAGCAAACCGCCCCCGGTGTGGACATTCGCACCTTTTGGGGCAACGAAATGCTGTTGTCCATTGTCGATTTGGACGCAAACACAGCTACACCCATTCACAGTCATCCTCACGAGCAAGCCGGTACTGTTATTTCCGGTGAGCTCGAGATGAACATCAACGGGGAAAAACGGTGGCTCAAACCAGGGGATACATACATTATTCCCGGGGGGATAGAGCACGGTGGCAGGACAGGTGACACCCTCGCCAGGGTTCTGGATATCTTCAGCCCCGTCAGAGAAGATTATCAGTACTGATACATTCGTTCTCGGATGTCGGAAATCGGTTGGCACGTTAACCATATTGTTGACAGCGCTTAATTCTCCATAATCAAAAGATTCTCTATGTTCCCTCCAACGATGGTCACATGGATACTCGTGGTCTTTGGCCTCATATTCCAAACAAAAGACCCCCTGATCGGAAAAGGTGGGGGCTGGCGGGCCAGAACACTAAACTTTGCACCTTCAAACATCTACAAATCAAGAGGAAAGGTAAAATGACTATCAACCGCCTGCCTCTCCAGGCAACACTGACGGCACTGGTTTTTATTTTCGTCCCCATTGCTGTGGGTGCTCAAACCACACTAGATGCAGAACTCACTCCCTTTCTCGTGCGGTATGAACTCCCGGCCCTTGCCGCGGCCGTGGTCAAGGACGGGAAGGTTGTCGCGGTGGGAGCGGTAGGCACTCGGAAAGCGGGTGCCAAAATCCCGGTTACGGTTAACGACCGCTTCCATCTGGGTTCAGACACCAAGGCCATGACTGCGCTGCTGGCGGCCATGCTTGTGGAGGAGGGGAAGCTCCGATGGAATTCGACCCTGTCCGAAGTTTTTCCTGAGCTTTCGGAAAAGATGGATCCAGGGTTGAGGCGCGTCACCCTCGATCAATTTCTTTCACACACAAGCGGGATTCCGAGTGACAATGAAGCCTTTGGCAAACTCCTTAAAGAGTCCCTGTTTCAGGATGGGAACCTCGACGAGTTGCGGTATTGGCTCGTCCAAGAGTGGCGAGTGCTGCCGCTTGCGTTCAGGCCTGGCACAAAATTCGCCTATTCGAATATGAACTATACCATCGTTGGCGCCATGATCGAAGGCGTGGGTGGCAAGACGTGGGACCAAATGATCACGGAACGTATCTTTGCCCCGCTCGGCCTCAAGACCGCTGGTCTGGGCGCCCAGGCAACGCTGGGGAAGATCGACGCCCCACTCGGTCATGCGGTGGTCAACGGAAAGATCAAGGCGTTCCTGGCAGGCCCGAACGGGGATAATCCGTCCATCATCGGCCCCGCAGGGATTGCTCACATGTCGGTTCTCGATTTCGCTCGCTGGGCCGGGTGGAATGCGGGTGAGGGTAAGCGCGGGCCAAATCTCATCCGGCCGGAGACGATGAGGAAGCTCCACATGCCGATCATTTCGATGCCGGATAAAAAAGATGCAGCTCCGGGTACGCCGTCACGCGGCAGGTATGCCCTTGGTTGGGGAGAACTCACCGTTGACTGGGCGCCTGAGCCGCTGCTCTACCATGGTGGTTCAAATGGAAAAAACCTCGCTCACATCTGGCTCGATACAAAACGCGATTTCGCAATGGTCATCGTCACCAACATCGGAGGACCAAAGGCCAAAGAAGCCCTATTCGCGCTCGCACCTGAATTGTATGCCAGATTCGCGACCGCGGAATAGAATCCCTTCACTTCACACTGGGCATCTAACCCTGAACCGGGCAGGGAGCACGGAAGACGCCACGCCCACACCTGCCAGGCAGCACGTTGTGGGTGCAATGAATAATGAAGAGAATATTTTTCATATAGGATCACCATCTTTAATGAAATTCTAGAGGAAATAGAATGAAAAGCATACAAGAGCATATCAATTCTTCGAGACGCAGCGGTGAAATTGAGTTTTTTATTGAAGAGCGAAATGAGGACTATGTCTGCAGTAGGATGCCCGTTTCAAGAGGAATCCTCAACCCTTTTGGGACTGTTCAGGCAGGTGCTATGATTTGGCTTGCGGATGTAACGGCGTCAGTACTTGCCATTGGAAACCAGGAAATTGGTCCAGATGGGAAAGGTTTTCCTTTGGCCGTTGACATTCATACAACGCTAATCAGTAATCAACGAGACGGCGAAATCCTGGCTACAGCAAGAACTATTCGCAAAGGAAAGACAATCGTTGTAGTCAGAACAAGTGTAACTGGAAACAAAGGTCGCCTTTTGGCAGAGATAACATCAACCCATATTCGATCTGCATGACTGCTGATCTCTCTGCCTGATTTGCATTTGCGACCGTTCACAGGTTCAGGCCTGCCCGCCATCGCTCTC
>JABMQV010000606.1 GCA_013203065.1 Desulfobacteraceae bacterium
GAGGGGAGTAACTGAAGCAATGGCAGGCTTGAAACTCGCGGACATAACAATGAAATACGGGAGTCTGGTTGCCCTCAACAACATCAGCTTTGAATGTCACGAAGGGGAGTTTTTTACCCTTTTAGGTCCCTCAGGAGCTGGAAAAACGACAACGCTCGAACTGGTGGCAGGGATAAAGAAACCCACGAAGGGGGAAATCTTCATTGGCGAACGAAGAGTCAATGATCTCTCTCCGGACCGGAGGGATGTGGCCATGGTTTTCGAAAACTATGCCCTTTATCCTCACTTCACGGTCTATGAAAATGTTGTTTTTCCTTTAACGTCTTCGAGAAGGAAAGAAAAGCTCACCCCCAGTCAGAAACGAGAAAGGGTGGATGAGATCACGACCCTCTTAGGGATTCACGAGTTGCTGGATAGGAAACCGCGACAGCTCAGCGGGGGGCAGAAACAGAGGGTTTCCCTGGCACGTGCCATGGTACGGAGGCCGGAGGCCTACCTGCTGGATGAACCCATCGCCCACCTTGATGCAAAATTGAAGGTATCAGCCAGAAGTACCCTGAAGCAGCTCGCGCGTCAACGGGGCACCACCATTCTCTATGTGACCCATAACTACCGGGAAGCACTTGGGCTTTCGGACCGCATCTTGGCCCTGAGAAGGGGAAACATCGAACAAATTGGAACTCCTGAAGAAATTTATGAGTCGCCGGCAAGTGACTTTGTGGCCAGGCTCATGGGGGAGCCGCCTATCAACCTGGTTGATGTGGAGATCGTGAGTGAAAACGGAAAAGTTTTTTTCCAGGCGGATCGAGATTTTCGCTTTCCCATGAGACAAGGCCTGCTTCCTCAGTTGGAAGGGATTTCCTGGGAAGAGGATGGTAGGCGCGTGGTTCGCATAGGCGTGCGGCCTAAACATGTCAGGGTTTCTTTACAGAAATTGTCGGATGCTTCATTCCAGTTACCTGTTTACGTGGCTGTCCGGGAGGCTGAGAGCAATACGATTACGTTCGAATTGACCCATAGTTTTTTTCAGGCAAAGGTGGATTCCAGTGTCCACCCCGCGGTTGGGGAGAATGTGTGGGTGGAGATTGACCAAGACAACCTTTACCTTTTTCGAAAAAGCGTGGAACTTATTAAATAGGAAGGATCCCATGAGTACAGTCGAGGCCAAACACGTTTGGAAGATCTATGGTGAAGACGTAATTGCGGTAAAAGATGCCAGTTTTAGATGCGAAAATGAAGAATTCGTTGCGGTCTTGGGACCTTCCGGATGCGGCAAGAGTTCCATTCTGCGCATGCTTGCGGGGCTTGAAGATATTACCAAAGGGGAGATGTCGTTCGACGGCAAGGTGGTCAATAACTTGAGCCCTCGCGACAGGAACGTGGCTTTGGCCTTCGAGTCCTACGCCCTCTACCCCCCTTTGTCGGTCTATGAGAACATTGCGTTCCCACTGCATGCCCGGGGGTTGGATAAGAATGAAATTCGAAGCAAGGTTCAGGATATCGTGGACGCCCTTGAGCTGAGCGACGTCCTGAAAAGAAAACCAGGCGAATTGAGCGGTGGCCAACAACAAAGGGTGTCCCTGGCCCGCGCGCTTGTAAGGGACCCTTCTGTGCTGCTTCTCGACGAACCCCTGTCCCACATGGACCAAAGGGTTCGAACAGTGATCAGGACCAGGATCCGCAGAATCCATGATGAATTGTCTACTACCACAATCTATGTCACCCATGACCAGGAGGAGGCCGTGGCATTGGCAGATAAGATCATTGTCATGAACCTGGGGGTAATTCAGCAGATTGGAACCGCGGACGATCTGTTCAATTATCCTTCAACTCAGTTTGTGGCTGGATTTATCGGTGAGCCTTCCATGAATTTCCTGAGGGGAAGAGTGGAAAGTCAGAACCGACTGGCTGTTCGGAATGGGGATAAATCGGTATCCTGGGCGATTGCGGAAGATATCCCGTCATCTCACATAAACACCGGGGTCGTTGTGGGCATTCGCCCGGACAAGCTTGAGGCCTCCAAAGCGTCAACGAGTTCGGGCATCAGAGCAAAAGTTGATGTCGTCGAGTTTCTCGGGGATTACCGCATATTAACGCTCAGTCTGGGGGAGAAAGTAATCAAGACAATCGTTCCCACCGACTTTTCAGTAAGTATAGATGATACCCTCTGGCTCACGGGCCTTCCTGAAGCAATCCATGTTTTTGAGGAGAAGAGCGGAGAAGCCCTTATCAAGGCCGAGAAATAAGAAGGGAAAATGGGGGCGACTGGATATGCCGGGGTGCGCCCCACATGATCGTGGCCCATGGTCCCAATGATCTTCCCATCCCCGCCTCTGGATCAGGGTGCACCATTGCCCTGACTACCCTGGAGCTGGCAGCTCCCTCGTTTGGACTGGGCGCCTGCTGGGGCGGATATTTTAACGCAACCGCGAACAATTACCCCCCACTACGTCAGGCCCTGGATCTTCCGGAAAACCATGACCCCTATGGGGCAATGATGATCGGGTATCCCACATACGGGTATCACAGGATTCCCTTGCGAAAAGACCCCGATATTAAATGGCGGTAAACTGACCAGTTCGTCAGGATGGATTGATATCCAGTATTTCACCGGTAATAGACCGGCGCCGTCAGACCTCTCCTTCCATTTATCAGCTACTTTTTTCCGTTCAGGAGCCTTTCCTTGAAGACCGAGGAATACTTGAAAGTAACAATCCTTTCCGACTCGAGCATTGCGTCTTTTCCAGAAAGCGTGTTTTTGCCTCTTTGAGGCTTATTGTCC
>JABMQV010000607.1 GCA_013203065.1 Desulfobacteraceae bacterium
AGGTTGCCCGCCTGCTGGTTGAAAGCGGCTTTAACGTGATTTCAGGCGGAGGCCCCGGTGTAATGGAGGCGGCCAATCGAGGGGCTGCTGAGGCGGGAGGCAAATCAGTGGGGCTTCACATTCATCTTCCAAACGAACAAAAGCCCAATGAATACGCCAATGTCCGGCTCGAATTTAAATATTTCTTTATCAGAAAGGTCATGTTTGTGAAATATGCAGTGGCCTACATTATTATGCCGGGAGGGTTTGGAACCCTTGATGAACTTTTCGAGGCCCTGACCCTTATCCAAACAAAAAGGATCAGGTACTTTCCTGTTATACTGGTGGGTTCCAACTTTTGGAGCGGACTCCTTGACTGGGTCAAGAACACGCTGGTGGAGGAAAACACGATCACTGAAACGGACTTTGATATATTCAATGTGGTGGATACCCCTGAAGAGGCCGTACAAATTATCAAGAGAAGGGTGGTTTTATAGTTTTGAACCTTCAAGAAAGGGAACTCCTCTCAAAGTGTGCCAATGGATTGGGAATCTCGGTGCCGGGGGATCAACTTCACCTTCTCGGTATCTATCTGGACGAATTGTGGCAGTGGAATGAAAAAATGAACCTCACAGGCCTTTCTTCCAGGCAGGAGATAATTAGGGAGCTTTTGGTTGATTCCTTACTACCATCCTCTTTCCTGCCGGAAAGGGGGAGACTTCTGGACATTGGCTCAGGGGCCGGTTTCCCTGGAATTCCCCTAAAAATCAACAAATCCGGGATCGAGGTTCACTTGATCGAGGCCAATTCAAGAAAGGCGAACTTCCTGAGGCAGGTGATCAGGGCCGCTAAGCTCACTGGAATTGAGGTGATAAGGGGGCGGGTTGAAAGTGAAGGTACAAACCTCCACCCCGATGGGTACCATATAATTACGGCCCGGGCAGTCTCGCCATTACCCCAGTGCCTTTCCTTGTGCACCCCCTTTCTTTGTTCTGGGGGGATAATTGTAAATTTTCAGGGAAGACGGTTCGAAAAGGCCCTCAAGGAAAGTTCGGATGTCATTAAGGAACAGGGCCTCCTGCTCCACAAATCCATTCCCTACAAGCTGCCTGGAGTAGACAACCGAAGGCAACTCCTCATCTTTAAGAAGCAAGGATAGTGTTTCGATAAATTCGGGGGATTGCAGTATGCCCTTTATTTGAGGGTTGGAGTACCGGAGCACTGGGCAACGAGACAGGCGAGCGAAATTCACCTGTTCACATACCCTTATTAATTTTCTTCGAGCCCAGAGTCCTGTACTCCGTTTTTTCGGTTTGAACAAGGCCTTCAAGGCCACTGGCTTAGTCTTTCACGTATTTGAAGGAAACATTCAGTCTTGCCCGATAGGAAGTGACCTTGCCATTTTCCAGGGTCATATCCAACTTGGTAATTTCCGCAATCCTCAAATCTTTCAGGCTTGACCCGGCCGTTTCCACCGCAGTCGTGGCTGCCTCCTCCCATGACTTATCACTTGTACCCACTAATTCAATAATTTTATATGTGCTTCCAGCCATCGGTGTCCCTCCTTTCCTCTACCATTTCTCTTACGTTATCTCTAATGTCTCACACAGTACAATAATTTCACCTCCTTTCCATTAAAGATATTTTTCACAATCCATATTAATTCACAGTTTATCAAACCACTCAATAGTTTGCAACATTTTATTAATTTCGAAATCATATCGAGGAGCAAGGCTTTTTGCTCCTCTTGCTGGCAATCCCAAAGTCCTATTGACAAAACCAGTCGACTGGACTATTTTTTTCGAAAAGCATGATTGGTGTCCGCCGGGAGGCCAGCCTCCTTGGCAGATGAAAAGGGAAGTCGGTGAGATTCCGCCGCACAATGGCCAGTGCTGTAATCCCGACATCGATTGGATATCAAGGTGTAGTTGTCCCCAGCAAAGTCCCGGTTAATCTGAACCGGATAAAAAGTCACTGCCCCGCCAAAGTCGGGATGGGAAGGCGAGTTGGGGTCGGGTAAGTCAGAAGACCTGCCAGTCATGGCGGATGGGAACGCCAAATCCCCGTCCGGGTCAGAACTATTTAGCGCCGGAACGAAAACTGGATGATTTTCGTTCAGGCACTATCTGTGACCTGGATGGGGTTTTTTTGTGGGGTGGCATATGACAGAGTGCACACAGAGAATAGGAGGACTAAATATGTGGGAACAAACCCTGAAACAAATTGAACCCCTTTCAGCGGTATGGATGGAGAAGGCCAAAGATCGGTTGGACAACCTTACAAAGCCCAAGGGCAGTCTGGGCGAACTCGAAAAAATCGCTGCAAGGGCGGTCGCCATCATGGAGAGTGAGAGGCCGCCCGTCAAAGGGAAAAAGATCTTCGTATTCGTTGGGGACCACGGGGCAGTATCAGACGGTGTTAGCGCCTACCCGCAGGAGGTTACCGGTTTAATGGTCAGAAATTTCTTGGGTGGAGGGGCTGCGATAAATGTACTGGCACGACGCGCCGGCGCCAGCGTCTCGGTTATTGATATCGGGATGAAAGAGGATCTTACAAGCGCAGAGGGCCTCATAAAGAAAAACATCAAAAGGGCAACCAATAACATCGCAGAAGGTCCGGCAATGACCAGGAAAGAGGCTGAAGAAGCCATAGATGTGGGAATTGAAATGGCGGCCAAGGCCTCTTCAGAAGAGACCTTTATGCTTGCAACCGGCGAGATGGGTATCGGCAATACCACACCTGCTTCAGCGCTGCTGGCCGCGCTTTTGCCTGCAGATGTCCTTCATGTCACGGACAAGGGCACAGGCCTCGATGACCAGGGGGTGAAGAGAAAGGCGGGAGTCATAAAAAAGGCGCTGGAAGTGAACAAGAAATCTTTGGGTGACCCGATTTCAACCCTTGCAGCCGTGGGAGGGCTTGAGGTTGCCGGCATCTGTGGACTTTGTTTGGGGGGTGCCGCCAACCGCATGATCGTTGTGGTTGACGGTTTTATATCCAGCGCCGGGGCCCTGGTGGCTATGCGCCTCAACCCAAGGGTGAAAGACTATCTCTTTTTCTCCCACCAATCTTCAGAAAAGGGGCACAAGACCTTCTTTGACATGGAAGGAATACGGCCCATTCTTGATCTGGGACTCCGGCTTGGTGAAGGGACGGGAGCGGCATTGGCAATGCAGATTATTGAAGACTCACTGAGCATATATAACGAGATGGCCACCTTCCAGGAGATGGGCATAGAACCGGGTGCATAGAGTTGAAGGCGCCATCTCCAAAGGGCTTTGGAACCGCCCTCAAAACCCTCACCCGAATCCCCTGGCCTTTTAAGGAGGATGAAGCATTTTCTGCGTCACTCTCTTGGTTTCCTGTTGTCGGCCTTCTCCTTGGGCTTATTCTATACGGGATAAGCCTCCCATGGGACATCCTCCCCGTGCCCCGGTGGCCGGAAATGGTAGCGCTCCTTATGGTTGTGGCTGAAGCGTGGATTACTAGGGGCCTGCACTTGGATGGATTGGCAGATTGGGCTGATTCAATGGGAAGTTTCCGGGGAAAGGAAAAAAGACTTTCCATTATGAAGGATAGCTCCCTTGGGGCCTTCGGGGGGTTGGTGCTGATCATGGCTTTACTCGCCAAATGGATTGCATTTGAAAGGCTATTTGCCTCCGGATCTACCGTCTGGCTGTTGGCCATATTTGTAATTTCAAGAGATATGTTGGTAGAACTGATGACCACCCTACCCTATGCACGGAACGGAGAGGGGACGGCGAAGCCATTTGTTGATCAGGCCTCTAAGAAACAAAGGATGGTATCACATATTTTATCTCTCCTTCTCTGTGCCCCTTTCGGCCCTCTGGCACTTATCCTTCTGGGCGCAGCCTTTCTAGAGACGCGCATCTTCAGGACCCGCTGTAGGATTCAATTCGGCGGGATTACCGGCGACCTCCTTGGAACCGCCGCCGAGATGGTTGAGATCAGCCTCCTGATCGTGTGCGCCTTCCCAGGAAGGAACATCCTTATTTATACAGGGTGGGATTGGTTGATATAATGAAACCCCCTGAACACAGATTTTTCTTAACCCTTGGTTGAATACACACATTTTCCTTGACTTTTGTTTATTTTTTGTTTATTATGAC
>JABMQV010000608.1 GCA_013203065.1 Desulfobacteraceae bacterium
CGGAGGGGCTTTTCTAATATATGGATGTTCTAAATAGGCTCTTGCACCCAATTTCTGGGCCTTTTTGACGCGCGCTGTTTCGGATAATCCGCCTGCGATTATTCCCCTTTACGCCGAGATGACCTTTTTTTAAAGGCCTCTATTTTTCCTGCATGTTGAAGTTGGTTCGCTAACCAGACGAAAGATTTATCTTGACCCTCCAACTCAATTTATCTAAGTTTAGTAAGTAAAGGATGTAGATCTCCCTTTCCTGTTCTAATTCCACAGAAATGGGCTAAAATTCAGTTTTCTACCTACAAGGACCTAACCCGGATAACCCGGAACCAAATTGAATATTGAATATTGACGGAGCGGAGCGTAGATCTCGCTGAAAGCGGGGATGATTGTTGATTGGCTGGAAGGTCTGGATGCCTGAACAGTCTGTGGAAATCTGTGTAATCTGTGGATGGGGTTGAGGGATTATCGAATGAGAGGTAACCAATAACCAATTTGAGAAGGAGGTGTACCATGAAAAAGCGGAATTGGGTTTTGGTGTTAGGTTGCGCTGTGCTCGTCTCTTTGGCGATGACGTCCTTTGTGTGGGCAGAAAGGGGTGTCACTGATACGGAGATTCGCATTGGACAATGGGGTCCCCAGACAGGACCTGCCGCCCTCTGGGGTGCGATACCCCGGGGTACGGGATGTTACTTTGATATGATCAATGCTGAGGGAGGTATCCACGGTCGCAAGATTAAATACTTCCAGAGAGATGACGGCTATATGCCGCCCAAGACCAAGGCCATTGTCAAGGAATTGCTGGAAGACAAGAAGGTCTTTGCATTTGCCTCGGGTGTGGGCACTTCAACGGGCATGGCCGTCAAGAAGTATCTGAACAAGAAGAAGGTACCCTGGGTCGGGCCGGCTTCCGGGTCAACCCATTGGGCCTATCCCCCCACAAAATATCTTTTTGCAGTTTACCCCCTTTATATTGACGAGGCCTCGATCCTGGTCAACTACGCAGTAAAAAAGCTGGGCAAAAAGAGGATCGCCTTTTTCTATCAAAACGACGATTTCGGCAAGGAAGGACTTGTAGGCGCCGAGTATGCCCTTGAAAAACTGGGTATGAAACTGGTGGCGTCTGTATCTGTGGAAGTCATGGATTCAGACCTTAGTTCCCACTGCATGAAGCTCAAGGCGGCGAAGCCCGATTGTGTTTTAATGTGGCTCCTTCCCAAACAGGGGGCCATCATTTTAGGTACCGCCGCCAAAATGGGCTTCAAACCCCAGTGGATGAGCGCAAGCGTTCTGAGTGACGCGGCTATTATGTATAAGATTAGCAAAGGGCTTTTCAAGGATGTGATCCTCCCGTCGTTTGGCGACCTTCCTGATTCCCCGAATCCGCTCATGAAAAAATACAAGACGGCCCATGACAGATTCGCTCCCGAGGATCGGTGGGGGATCTTCTTTTATGCCGGATTTCTTTTTGTGGAACCGATGGTGGAGGGGTTGAAGAGATGCGGCAGGGATCTCACGGCAGACAACTTTGTCAAGGCTATGGATTCCATCAAGGATTTCCAGGGCATCGGCCCCAAAGTCAGCTATGGTCCGAACAAGAGGCAGGGGACACGCTCCCTGTTTTTGGCCAAATGCGTAGAGGGTGGAAAACTTGTACGTCTCTCCGACTGGATGACCTCTGATGTTGATGTGCAGAAGATGCTCAAGAGATTAGGCAGATAACCTGCTGCTTATCAGACAGCGCGAACCAGTAATCCTCCGCGCCAGAGCCCTTCTGGCCGGAGTATAAGGTCCGGCATTAAGGAGGCTAAGACGATGATCGCAAAGGGAAGATGTCTGTCCGAGAATGGTCTTTCCTAACCTGGAAGCTGGAACTTTCTGTACAATTGTATGACAAACTGGAGTTTTGTCAGGAGAAGATTGTGGCATGAATGTCACTCTAAGGCTAAAGATCCTTTTTATGGTTGGGATTATCACGCTCGCTTCGCTTTTGGGCTGTATTCTGTTAATCTATAATGCCAGGGTTATCGGAAATAGTCTGCGAATTGAAACTGAAAACCATATTAAGGCGCTTATCGGAAGAAACGCAGAGAGAATCGAATCCGCAATGCTTCTCATGGAAAGGAATGCGGATGACCTTGCAACGGCGGGGGAGGCCTTTTTTGCAATCTGCAAGGCAACAGACCAGGATATTACTGAACAGATTAAGGAATATCTGGTCAATAATTTTAAAAAGCTGCCAAGGGCAATCGGCGGCGGTCTGTGGTATGAACCTTACGCCCTGTTTGACAAAAAGCGCAATTATGGACCCTATGTTTATAGGGAAAATGACCAGGTATTTTTCACCTGGGACCTGAACACAACTGCCTATGACTACCACAACCAGGC
>JABMQV010000609.1 GCA_013203065.1 Desulfobacteraceae bacterium
ATTAGAGGCACAGTGGTACAGACGTCCACATCTCCTGCAAAACCGTGATTTAGGGCGATCATCCCCTGGATATCCTGGACCCGGGTCTGAAGTCCAAGCTGAGACGCCATGGCTGCCGCATAGTCCAAAGAGATGTTCCAGTCAAGAACCTTCCAGTTGCAACTGGGCCCGGAGGGTTTCGGCCCGGAGGGGTTCCTGTCTCTTTCTGCCTTTGCGGCCTTGTTTAATTCCACACAGGTGCTGAACCCGCAGGCCCCGCAGTCCCAGTGGGTGTCGGAATGGGTCAATGTGGCGCCTATTGTAAGCATACCGTCATAGACCAGAATCCTTTCCGTATCCTGCATAAACATCTGCGCTACAACCTTCTGAATTGTCTCAATCTCTTCTTGGCTCAAGATATTGATCACCAGGTCCAGCGTGCCTGTTGTATGGGGCGCGCTCCTCGCCGCCGCGGCAACCGCCTTGGCCGCTACTTCCACATATTCACGAATCATGTTTCTGTCGTACGTCTGCATTACTCTACCCTCCTAATGTGCCATAGACGCTTCTGAAAATGGGCCAGACGCGTTCAAGACGATCCATGAGATATTGCTTCGTAAACCCGGGGTCGGCCAGGACATCATCAAAGGGGCTCTTGGGTGTGACGGATAAGGGTAGGCCGACGATAAATTTACTGCGGGGTAGATACCCCAGCTTCATCCCGGCAAGGCCCACGGGAAACCTGGGCTTGGTGTCGATAAACAATCTGCCGGCTATCCACAGGGCCGAGCCGACGCAATAACCAAGATCCGATATGCGGTACGAGCAAACCGGGCCCGGAAACGGGGCATCCATGAGCTTTGGGGTTTCCCGGAACTTGACGCATTTGGTCCCCTCCTTTGGCTCTCCCTGATTTCCCAAACACCTTCCGCAAGCTCCACCAAAGGGATCGTAGCTGCGATGGCAACCCAGAAAGAGGACGGCCTGGGATTCCCTCACCATGTTAGCCTCCCGTCTGAAGCTCTCATCCCATTGTTTCTTGACCGAGGAAAGCTCTTCAAGCTTGCATGCAATATCCTCGATCTCGTCGTCTCCGTAAACGAGACAGCCCTCCATCACCCCTGCCCCTCCATGCTGAGGCGCGGTGGTTGCCGCAGCCAGCATGAGCCTTCCGGCCATGATGACCGCCTGCTGGTTTGACTCTTTAAGCCGTTCGATGGGCATACATTCCCTCCTTTCTCACCATTACGAACCTACACTGTCTTCCATACAAGTACAGTTTTGAAGGGTCCTTCAGGATTGTTGCTCACTTGATAACCTTAATGCGGTTCAAATAAAACAGAAACGCTTCCATCGGGAGCCAGCTATACTCTATCCTGTCGCTCATGGCATATATCTGGTTCAGGCCAAAGAGAATGGGGCCTCCGGGTTCTTCTCTCAATATCTGGTGGATCTTATTGAGGAGCGCCAACCGTTTATCCTTGTCCGTTTCCCGTGCCTGCTCAAGAACCAGTTTATTCAGTTTGTCCTTGTTTTTCCGGGTGGCCCAGGCGCAATAGATGCTGCCGCTTGGCAGTGTCAGTATCAGCCTCGTACTCGGATCTCTGCCTCCAGCCCAGGCATATAAGCTCAAATGACCCTCTTTCGGGTTTCTGGTCCTGGCATAAGTGGCCTGTACCCCGGCTTCCAGTTGCTGGAGTTTGATCGTAACCCCCACATTCTTCATGTATTTCTGTATGGCGGCCGCCACCAGTGCGGCGTTCGGCACCATGCTGGTATAGGTCAAGATTATGGGCGTGCCGGGCTTGTAGCTTGATTGTTTAACGAGCTTCCGCGCCCTTTCCGGGTCGAAGTTGAAGGTTATTTTTGGGTCATACCCCAGTTCAGACTTGCTGGCGAACATATACATGGGGTAGCCTTCTCCGAGGAAAATCCTATCCACAATTTCCTGCCGGTTGATGGCATAATGGAAGGCCTCGGCAAATGAGGTGTCTTTAAAGATCGGGTAGTTGTCCGGTTTGGAGGAAAGTGCAAATAAGCTGGGGGCAGTGATCGCCCTTTTGACTTTGACATGTTTGTTGCGTTCGAGACGCTTCGCATTGTGGGGCAATATATCGCTGATTAAGTCCAGCTCACCCGTTTCCAACATGGCGATCCGGGTGATTTCATCGGGCACGGTAATAAACTTGAGGGTCTTGAAATCCACCTTTCGCTCCACGCCGTTTTCTTTCCAGCGAAAATCTTCATTGGCCTCCAGGGTGATGGATTCACCGATTTTTCGGCTCACAAAACGAAAGGGCCCGCTACCAACCGGATGCTTGCGAAACCCTTCCATTCCGACTTTCTCAAAGTATTTTTTTGAACAGATCCCTATCCACAGCAGTTCTCTCCAGGCGGCGTAGGGTTCATAAAAACGAAAAATGAGGTTATGATCATCCAGGACCTCGATTTCCTCGATTTCATCCAGAGGTCCCGCCATAAGGTTGGCGTTGTTTGGGTTTGCACACTGCTCGTAAGTAAATTTGACGTCATGGGCTGTTAACGGATCTCCTGTATGAAAAAAAACCCCCTTTTTGAGTTTGAACTTGATGTCTTTGCCATTTTCCATCACCTCAGCCGATTCGGTCAACGAGTTTTCAAAAGTGCGCTCCCCGGTAACGGGATCTGTTGACTGAAGGGCTTGATGCATATGAAGTATGGGCGGCAACTCAATTCCTGTCTTCAACTCAAGGATGTTCATGGTCGTGGGGTCCCAGTGCAACCCCACCTTGACCGTATCTTTGGGTCCGGCAAGGAGGGGCTTTGACAAAAAGAGGGCAACACACAACACGAAACATATTACTGCCAGGTGAAATATCTTTCTTTTCATGATCAAGTTCTCCTTTTCTCTTTCTGGAGTCTTTTCTGGATGATCGTTGGGTATACTTCCCCACTCCCTCTCCTCCCCTATTCAGAGAGATCTGCCTCAGGGAAGGGGCCTCTGAGGATTGACATGGCCTGCTTTCACTGTACGAAGAAGAGCCAAATCGGAGTAATGAAACTGGATTTTTGTCCGCGAGTCTATCAAGAATGGGCAGACGACCCCCGGCGCAAGCCTGTGCCTGTCTACTGATAGAACCTCAGGGTGCGGCACATTGCAAGGAGTTTATCCGGTGTCGTGTCACCTCCAAGTACGGTAGTGGCCGAAGCTGAGACCGACTTATCTTTCACATAGGCGATGACTGAGGCGCTCTGCAGTTTAGTCACCCCATCGGTCCAATTCCACTTAAGGGTAAAGGCCGCGGCTGGTGTCCCATCTGCAAGCATTATCATTTCTTGTGATAATACCTTGAAACGCTTTGATCCGGGAAAGGCCTTCTTTGTCGCGTCAATCCATCCTTTTGCCGCATCTTTCAGCTGAGCCCCTTTTGGTTTATCCACAATGGCAACGACCAGTACGGGGACTTTCCACTCATTAGGATTTGCCACACGCAAAACCTCTGCCGGTCCTAGAAATTTTTGATGTTGCCATTTTTCCGGATAACCAACAGAAAAGGAAAAATCCTTGTTTACATAAAGGCCTGGTTTTGGTTTTGGAAGCGTCGAACAGGATGACAGCAAGGCAAATCCTGACATCAGGACCAGCGCAACCCATAATCTTCGTGATAATTTCTTCATCTCTTCCCCTCCTTTAGTATTGATACTAGCGGCCAAGGCCGAAAAGCAAAGTTCCCAAAATCTTCTTAGCTTGTTTTACCTCCTTTCGCAAGAATGTATAACAGGGGAACGGGGGAATGGAGCCAAAACCCGGCCCTCGTCCCAGGTTTATGAAATGA
>JABMQV010000610.1 GCA_013203065.1 Desulfobacteraceae bacterium
AGGTGTACGGCAGTTCTGAAGGTGGGATGATTTCGGGACATTCGGAAGATGATATCCTTGTGGAGACACTGGGCCCACCCCTGCCGGGAGTCGAAGTAAAAATATCCAATGAAGGGGAGATTTTGATCAAGAGTGATTACGCCTTTTCCAAGTACTACAAAAATCCGGAGGCTACCTCCGAGGCCCTGAAAGACGGGTGGTGGTACAGCGGGGATGCGGGCAATGTGAACAAGCACGGCCACATCATCTTCATGGATCGAGTGTCGGAACTTGGTGAGCTGCGATCCGGAGAAAAATATGCCCCACAGTACATTGAAAGCGGCCTCAGGTTCAGTACCTATATTAAAGATGCAATGGCAATCGGTGATAAGACGAGGGATTTCGTAACAGGCATCATTATAATTGATTTCGAGAACGTTGGAAGGTGGGCCGAGATGAATAGGGTTCCCTATACCACCTTTACCGACCTCTCCCAAAAGCAGGAAGTGGCCAATCTGATTCGAGCCGATGTGGAAAGGGTGAACGGGACACTTCCGGAGCTGGCAAGGGTGCGAAGGTATGTCCTTTTGCACAAGGAATTTGATCCTGATGAGGCGGATCTCACCAGAACCCGCAAGCTGAAAAGGGCGGCCCTGGAGGAAAGATATAAAGATTTAATTGAAGCACTATATGCTGGGGAAAAAGAGATAGAGGTAGAGGCGGAAATTAGCTATCAGGACGGCAGAAAAGGAATGCTCAAGACTTCGTTAAAGATTCAGACAATGGAATAAACAAGGACGTCCTATCCGAAAGCAGGCTGTTATGCTGAGTATAAACAATATTGAGGTCGTGTATCACGATGTGATACTTGTACTCAGAGGCGTCTCTCTGGGTATCGAGCAGGGGCAGGTCATTACCCTGCTGGGTGCAAATGGCGCGGGCAAGACAACCACACTCAAGGCCATATCAGGGTTGTTGAAAACAGAGGTGGGCAAGGTCAGCCATGGGGACATTAAATTCGATAGTAAGAGAATCGATCGCATGGGCCCGGAGGACATTGCCCGGATGGGAATTATCCAGGTCCTGGAAGGAAGACGGGTGTTGGAACAGTTGAGCGTGGAGGAAAACCTGGTGGTGGCCACCTATCTGCTAAAGGACCGGTCGGGAGTAAATGAGGATATCGAAAGGGTGTATGACTATTTTCCGAAACTCAAGACCCTCCGAAACCAGAAGAGCGGGTATATCTCAGGGGGGGAACAGCAGATGATGCTATTGGGCAGGGCCTTGATGGCTCACCCCAAACTCATGCTCTTAGATGAACCTTCACTCGGCCTTGCCCCCCTGCTTGTCCAGGAGATCTTCAAGATCATAAGACAGATAAACAAGGAAGAAAAAACAGCAATGCTTCTTGTGGAACAGAATGCAATTGCTGCATTGGACATCGCGACCTACGGTTATGTCATGGAAAGTGGCAGGGTGGTACTGGATGGAAGTGCAAGTGACCTGATAGAGAATGAGGATGTAAAGGAATTCTATCTCGGTTTTGGCACCCTGTCCCAGAGGAAAAGCTACCGTGACGTGAAACACTACAAGAGGCGGAAGAGATGGCTTGGTTGAGATATATGATCCATGGCCAAGAATCCAATCATTAAGGTCGACCCCCCGGAAGATCAGGAAGACATACCCATTGTCAGCAAGCATGGCGCGCTCTTCTTAAACGCCTTAAAATGCCTCCTGAGAAATCCGGTCCGCAGTACCATCGTCATTCTCTGCCTGATTGCCCTTCTTACGCCATTTGTTACTGCCATAGCCATCTGCGAGGGGATAAAATCACAATACAGAGAAATGCTGAATCAAGCTGGTGATGTCTACGTTGCAAGGGACAACTACGGGAGCAATGCCCCAATTGAACTTGAGATGATAGAGCACTTAAAAGAGATCCAGGGGGTGACCGAAGTGGTCCCCAGGGTTATCGGCCGTACTTATGTGAAGGGAAAATTCCTGGCCGTTCTCGGGATAGATCCCGAACACATGCCCTCTTCTATCAGACTCGTCCGCGGCAGGGCGCCCAAGGGAAATGGGGATGTCATCATCGGCCGGGAGGCAGCAAAGTTCCTCAAGCTGGAAATCGGCTCACGATTTTCCATCAAAAGGAATCCCGGACAAGTCTTTCAGATCGTGGGTCTCTTCAAATCACAGTGTAACATCTGGAACGTTGATCTCCTGATGATGAATTATGAGGATGCCTCGGTCCTTTTCGGGATAAGGGGTATGGCAACGGACCTCTCCGTCTATACGCGACCGGGTTATGAACAGATTGTGGATATAATCGTTCGGCTCTCAGAGAAAGAGGAGGAAAGTGGGAAACCCACCCTGAGAGTTCAGACCAAAGAACTGATCGATCGGTATTCCCAGAGGGGCTTCAATATTAAGGCAGGTGTTTTTACTGGGCTTTATTGTCTTGTTCTCGCCCTCGGCATCCCCTCCATAGGGGTTATCTCAGGATTCGGCCTCTCTGAAAGAAGACGAGAGATTGGAGTTATGAAGGCCCTTGGCTGGCAGACGCAGGAGATCCTGGAGATGACGGCCTTGGAAAACCTGGCTCTGAGCATCATCAGCGTGCCTTTTATCATTATCGCGGCAGTCCTGTGGATACACCTCTTTAACGGTGCTGTAATAGCGAAATTCTTCGTAGCCTCTTTGGACATAATAATTCCATTCCAGGTGCCATCGAAGGTATTTCCCATCCCTGCCATGTTAGGCCTTATGATGGCTGTGATCCTGACCATGGTTGGAAGCATCTATTCCACCTGGAGAACCGCAACTGTTCCTCCGTCAGAGGCCATGAAGACGTGATTCAGCGAAAATTTTCAAGTTATTGGGGTATTCACCTGACTCCGGTATCCCATGTTCGAGTTGGCATGAAATAAGCTCAGGAAGAGGAAATGAGACGACTACTACTTGTTGGTGCTCTTATCATTGCTACGATCATATCCGTACTGGTAGCTTATTCCCAGCATATCTATGCCTCATCAAGATGTTCTCTTGACGGCAGCCGGATACAACCCCTCTACGAAGTAATAATTGTTCTGCAAGATAAGTCAATTCGCAGGTTCTCCTCTATTATCAGCGCCCGGATCTGGTTCAGGGAAAACAGTGAGCAGGTCGCTACTATCCTGGTCACTGATGAAGCCACCGGGGAAAAGATAGATGCAGGGCAGGCCTTTTACGTTGAAAGTAAAGTAATCACCACGCCGCATACCCGAAACAAAATCCATGTCTTCGGCCAGAGAGGAGCAGCAGAATTGCATGCCCTCGAATTTAGAGGGAAGCTGGTCACTAATCCTTTTAAAGCCAAGGAAAGGAAGCCTGTCCAA
>JABMQV010000068.1 GCA_013203065.1 Desulfobacteraceae bacterium
CTCTGCGATCTCTGCGCCTTCGCGGTGAACAAATTGCTTTTGTTGAAAATCCTGATGGTTATCTAACCGCATAGGTGGAATTTTTCGTGTTCCTTTATGAGACAGGGGATAAAGGTAATGAGGTCCTCAACGATGCAGACATCGGCCACATTGAAGATTGAGGCCTCAGGGTCCCTGTTTATGGCAACGATAAACCCCGATCCGTTCATACCCACAACGTGCTGCGAGGCCCCGGAGATACCACATGCAACATAGAGTTTCGGGGCCACGGTCGCGCCGGTTGTCCCCACCTGCTGCCCGTATTCCAGCCACCCTGAATCACACACCGGCCGAGAACCTCCAACGGCCGATCCCGGCCACAGATTAGAAAGATTATAGATCAACCGCAGGTTTTCTTTTTTTCCCACACCCCGTCCGGCAGAAACAATAACGCCGGCCCCCGTGAGTGCTGCATTTTCTTCTCTTGGACGCTTGATTCCAAGAGACCGAGACCGCTCTGCGGGGTAGGTCACAGCCCATGTCTCCACGGCGCCGGGTGCGGGGTGGTCAAAAACGGGAGGTGGCAGGGAGCCGGGCTGGAGGGTTATGACTGTCCTCTCAAAGTGGGATATAAGTTTCGCAATCACCTTTCCATTGAACATGCCCCTGGCAAAAGAGATCCGGCCTTCTTCTTCAGATATCTGCACCACCCCTGTGATACAAGCTGCCTCCATCCTCACCGCCAACGAGGGAGCAAGGTCCGCTCCCTGGGTGGTATGGGCCATGCATATATAGACGGGGTTCAAATCGGGGAGCCTCTCCGAAAGCATATGCTTGTACACCTCTCCATTGTAGGTGCCGAGGCCCCTCATATTCACCGCCACCACATCCAAACCAGTACTCCCGGCGGCTTCCCTTGCCAGACCCCCAACGTCATCACCAAGGACCACCAGCTTTATGCCTGCGGGGCAGAACCGCTGGAGTTGCAAGGCGAAACCTACCAGTTCATAGGTAACAGGTCTCAGCTCACCCTCAAAATGTTCCGCGATTACGATGATGGATTGCTCCATAATTGCCTCACTACTGGATCAACGATTTTTCGCGCAGGACCATCAGGAGTTTTCTCGCCTTTTCCTCTTGGGTCCCGGTGATCACCTGACCTGCTCTCGACTTTGAAGGGTACGCCATTTCCATAACCACCTGTCTCAATTCCGGCTGTTCAAGGGTGCTTGCCTGGATGGTTTCCATCTCCTCTCTTTTTGCCCTGAGCATGTTTGAAAGTGATGGGTAACGGGGGGTGTTGATCCCGCTCTGGACGGACAGGACCGCGGGGAGACGCAGGTCAAGGGTATCTCTGAAGCCTCCCTCGATCTCACGTTCCACATACACCACCCCCTTTTGGGGTGAAAGCCGCTGCAATATGGTGGAAGTGGCACAAGGCAGGGAAAGAAACTCGGCAATCATGGGTCCCACCTGACCCTGCATATAATCTTCTGACATAACGCCGGTAAGTATCAGGTCGTAGGTGCGGTTCCCGGCGTACGAGGCAATCCAGTATGCCGTCACAAACGGACTTAGATAGCCCTCCTGTTCAATAACGATGTGGATTCCCTGGTCACCGCCCATACCCAGCGCCCGCTTGAGAGTCATAACCGACCGGCCTGGCCCAACGGTGATGACATCAATTGTGGTTTTTGGAAATGCCTCCTTGATCAAGAGGGCCTCTTCCATGGCAAACTCATCAAACCGGTTCATCCTGAAGGAACCGGCCCCGTCCAGTTGTATCCATTCGGCGGACGAATCTATCCTGATGGGTTTCTCAGATTCCAGCACCTGTTTTACGCAGACAAGTATTTTCATGTGGGTTGAGTGTTTGAGATTTTTTGAAGGCCTTATTTAGGTCCAAAAACCCGGTCCTCGGGGCCAGGTCAGAGAAAATGGCTCTGCCGGTATTTTGTTTGGCACGGAGTGATGGAGTGGTGGAGTAGTGGAGTGTTGGAAAAAAGATCTTCCAGAATACTGGACACATGAGGCCCAAGAGAGAAATCTCTTAAGCAGTTTTCCGGATTTTAGAGATTTTCCTTTCAATTCCATCCCATTACTCCAGCACTCCAATACTCCAACATTCCCGGAATCTGAGAGCTGGTTTTTGGTCCCCTTTTAGGGGGCAGATCAAAGCCGCCTCCTCCGGGCGTGGATTCTTTACATTTGCTCAATCTATTTGAGAATGGGGGCTATTTCAAGTAAAAGCGAGCTGACGGTCCATGGACCTTGACACCAGCCATGCTCCTTTGTAATGATCAGTTGCAACTTTTCAAAAACTCCGGGAGAAATAATAGGATTTGTGGGGTGGGGTTCGGGTGTTTCTTGAAGGCGCTCTCTCAAAGTGAATTTACTTCTCCCTTTCGCATAAACCCCACGATGCCCGAACTTATTGAGAAGTTACGGGATCAAGGCTGAGAAGCCCGTCTGGTGAAAGGAGTGGGTGAGTCCTAAAGGGATCTTTGACCCATGAGCGAAATCTATCTGATAAGGCATGCACAGGCCTCCTTTGGCGGAGAAAACTATGATCAGCTTTCGGCCGTTGGCATTCGCCAGGCCCAAATCCTGGCCAGGCATCTGGCACGTCTTGGCCGGCCCTTTGACAGGGTCTATTGCGGAACGATGGAGCGACAGAAACATACGGCCCGGGAAATGCTCGAGTCCTATGAAAAAATCGGGGCTTCCCTTCCCCAGCCTGAAATCTTAAGTGCCTTTGACGAATATGACTCCCACGCCGTGTGGGACGTGCAGATCCCCCAAATTCTGGAAGAGGACCCCTCTCTTTCAGAAGATTTGGATCGGGTTTACACGGATAGAAAGGCGTTTCAGAGGCTTTTTGAAGCCGTCATGAATCGATGGATCTCAGGGGACCATGACCCGCCTGATGGCCCCCGATGGCATGAGTTTACAGGAGGCGTCCGGGAAGGGCTCCGGGAAGTCATGAAAAACCACGGCCCCAAAAAACAGCTTGCGGTATTCACCTCTGGCGGTCCTATTTCCGTGGCAATACAGACCTCCCTGGAGCTTTCCGATGAAAAGACCATGGGGATTTCATGGCAGATCATGAACGCCTCCATAACCCGGTTTAAGTACAACGCCAGCGGAATGGCCCTGGCATGCTTTAATGATGTAACGCATCTGGAACTGGAAAAGGACAAGGATCTATTGACCTATCGCTAACACAATTTTGGTTGCCGGGATAAGTTTATCCAAGGCAACGGGAGGTAATTTATGGACTTTACCGTATCAGAAAAGATGAAGACGATCATAGAGATGATGGACGAATTTGTAGATAAAGAACTCATTCCCATGGAGCCTGAATTCTTGAATACGCCTTTTGTGGAGTTGCTCCCAAAAATCGAGGAAAAGAGACAGATGGTCCGGCAGATGGAGCTATGGGCCCCCCAGCATCACAAAGAATATGGCGGTATGGGCCTTGACCTCATGGAATTTGCCCTGGTCTCCGAGTCCCTGGGGAGGTCGCC
>JABMQV010000611.1 GCA_013203065.1 Desulfobacteraceae bacterium
CAGGGGGACCCTTTTTATTATACAGGATAGAAAGGGGAATTAGTACAGTTTGTTAAGGATGTCCCCAAGTCCACATATTAGTAACCATTTAGCTTTAGCCCACTCAAAGCCGGCCTGTTTTGCTATCGATTTAAAAAATCGTTTCAGACAACCTTGCTTTTCAGGTCGGCCCAGTTCCGGTCAACCTCGTTTTGTATAGCCTGGAGATTTTCTTTTTCCAGATGCCTAAATCTGCCCTGGAGTAAGAGATAGTCTTCTACCGGAAGACCCTTGGGATCATGGGAAATTTTATAGTCGCGGCCTTCTTTTATTTCATAAAGCGGAAAGAAATTTGTCTCCACGGCCAACCTGCCGATATTCGGGGTTAATCTCTCCGGATATTTCCATCCTGTAGGACAGGGAGACAGGATATGAATGTACTTCATACCCTTTATCTTTTTGGCTTCTTTGATCTTTCTTCGGAGATCATCTGGAAAGCAGGCGGACGCGGACGCGGAATAGGGAATTTTGTGTGCCGCCATCAGTTCCACCATGTTTTTTTTCTTCAGGGGTTTTCCAAGTGGTGTCGTACTGGTCCAGGCATGCTGGGGCGTAGAAGAACTGCTCTGAACTCCTGTGTTCATATAGCCTTCATTGTCAAAGCAGCAGTAAATTATATTTTCGTTTCGGTCGGCGGCTCCGGAAAGCGACTGAAAACCAATGTCAGCGGTTCCGCCATCGCCCGCAAAGGCAACCACAGCAGTCTCATCATCCCCTTTGGCCAGAAGGGCATTTGAAATGCCGGCCGCACTGGAAGCCGCCGATTCAAAAGCAGTGTGGTACACCGGGATCTTGAAGGTTGCAAAGGGAAAAGGCCCAAGGATAATCGCAATGCAGGAGGGAACAACTACACCGATGGTATTCTTGCCGACTGCCTGCAAAACCAGTTTAAGGCCGAGAACCTCTCCGCAGCCTGCACAGGCCAGATGTCCCGGATGCAGGTAATTATTATTCACTTCTGAGTGCATTTTCATCCTCAATATTTGAAATCGGGTTTAGCGGGGCTTCTTTCATTTCTGAGCTAATCTCAATGACTCTTTTGATATTTGCCGGTGAAACATTTGTTCCTCCGAGGCCTAAAACAAAAGAAAACACCGGAACATTATGCACCCTTGAAAAGAGTACGGATTTTAACTCTTCACTGAAAACGCCTTCCTGCCCCGGGGATATGTTGCGGTCAATCACGGCAATTCGATCAGCGTGCTTCAAGGCGTCAATCAAAGCAGCCTTGGGAAAAGGCCTGAACAATCGTATACGCACCAGCCCGACTTTTTTGCCTTCGTCTCTGAGATCATCGATGGCAACCCTGGCTGTGGAGCCAATCGTGCCTGCGGTAACCAGAATGATTTCCGCGTCGTCATTGCGATAGCAATCCAATAAATGGTATTCCCGGCCAAATTGTTCATGGTATTCCTTATGAACCGCTTCAACCACCTCCAGCGCGTTTTCCATGGCTTCCTGCCGTGCCAATTTGAATTCCGCGTATTGGCTCTGGGTCACAGTCTGGCAAAAGGTGGCAGGCTTTTCCGGGTCCAGTTGAAAAGCGGGTTCGAATGGAGGCAGGAATGCGTCCACTGATTCCTGGTCCGGCAACTCAACGGGTTCCATAAAGTGTGACGTGTAAAATGCTTCCAACACCACCATGCTGGGAAGCAAAACAGTCTCTGATACTTTGTATGCCTGGATCACAGTGTCCAGGGCTTCTTGATTATCGGCCACATAGAATTGCAGCCAGCCGGTATCTCGTTGAGACAGACTATCCGTCTGGTCGCTCCAAAAACTCCAGGGGGCGGCTATGGAGCGGTTCACATTGACCATCACAACGGGCACGCGCATTCCCGAGGCATAATGCAGCATTTCATGCATCAGGGCCAGACCTTGCGATGAAGTTGCCGTAAATGTTCGCACACCGGTCAAGGAGGCGGCAATGCAGGCCGCCATGGCCGAATGTTCCGATTCCACCCGCATCATTCTGGCCCCCAATACCCCTTGCCCATCCCATTCAGACAGCTTTTCATAAATAGGGCTTTGCGGCGTTATGGGGTATGCAGCAACGACCTGGGGCCCTGCCAGTTTCGCACCATGGGCTGCTGCCTCGTTACCTTTCAGAAACATTCTCATCGGATATCCATCTCCATCTCAATGATATTCCTTGGGCAGGCTACGGAACAAATACCACAGCCTTTGCAATAATCGGCGTTGAAATCATACTTGCCGGATGTGGCGTCTTTGAGAACCGATAGGTCAGGGCAGAAGTCCAGGCAGTTTTCACAATCGATGCAAGTGCCGCAGTTGAAGCACCGCGCTATCTCCTGCTCCATGACTTTCGGATCGAGCCCCAAGACGATCTCTGCAAAGCTTGCCTTACGGGTTTGGGGGTTTGCTGCTTCAGGCATTATCCGGGGGTTATTGGAAAAAAAGAGGGTGTTGATCTGATCAAAATCAACCACGCCTTTGAGGTCTTCCGAATCGTTTTCAGATCCTTGCAGGAAATGCTGAAAAGAAAAAGCTTCACTGATCCCTATTTGGTGAGCCCGGAACTTCGCTTCAACGTTTTTGGCCTCAAGAAAGCAACTGATGGCAAGGGCTCCCATTTTACCCCCAGCGATGGCATGGGCCACAAATGCTTTTCCTCCGGCGGCATCTCCACCTGCAAAGATTTTGGGGTGGCCCGTTGTGCCGAACTGATCGGCACTGATTCTGCCCCGGACGATTTCAATTTCTTCAGGCAATACGCCTGCTTTCAAGTCTTGCCCGATGGCAACAATGACGCGGTCCACCTCGTATTTGCGAGTTTCATTGCCTAGGACAGAGATGCTCAGGTTGCCGGATGTTTCATCTTTTTTCACTTCTGCCTGTCGGAAGTCAATCGAAATGGGGCTCAGCGAGTCTTCGTGCAGTTCAACCGGAACCCACCCGTTCCGGATTTCCAGGCCTTCCTCCAGGGCCTCTTCAAGATCGTCGGACAAAGCCGGCATCTGCTCCCGGGATTCGGGGCACACCACGGTAATATTGCTGCCCTGGCCGTGTCGAAGCCTCAATAGGGTGCGAGCGACATCAATGGCAACATTTCCGCCTCCAATAATGAGGGTTTTTTCACCGGGGTCATTTAACAGCGATTTCTCCGGATCGGACAAAAATACCAGGCCTGAAAGAATTCGATCATTCGTGTCATCCGAATCAAACGGCATTTTGCCCTCATGCAGTCCAATGGATAAAAAAACAGCATCATAAGAATCCAAATCTTCCCAGCTCAAATCCTCGCCAACTCTGGTTCTAAGCTTCGTTTTTATTCCTAAGGCAAGGATACGACGAATTTCCCCGTCCAAAACAGATCCCGGTAAACGAAAGTCGGGAATACCGTAACGCAGCATGCCCCCCAACTCCGTTCGGGCTTCAAATATGGTGACGTCGTGTCCCATCCTGGCCAAATGGTACGCGGCACTCAAACCGGCCGGGCCTGACCCAATGACGGCGATCCGGTTCTTCCCGGAGTTGACCCGCAATTCAGCATCTACATCAACCTGACCATAATCAGACAGGAAACGCTCAAAACTTCTTATATTGATCGGCTCATCAAATTTTCCCCGATTGCATTCGCTCTCACAGGGATGATAGCACACTCGGCCGCAGACCCCCGGCAAGGGATTGTCCTGCAGGTAAATTTTCAACGCACCGTTCACATCGCCTTTTGATGCCAGGTCAAAGGCTGAGGGAATGTTAATACCGATGGGGCAGGCATGGCGACAGGGTGCGACCCTGTTCATAAATACCGGTTTTTCCGATCGTTGATTCCCGGTCTTAAACACGAGTGAGCTTTCGGACGAGATGGCCACAAACGGCTTTTTCATATCCAGATCAGGTCTAAATCGGCGTGTCATTTATGCTCGCACTCCTTTAGTCAACGCATTGTGACTTTTTCATATGCTTCTTTCGCGGCCGCTAAATTCTCATCAACTGCCACCGGCACTGTATCCGCAATCACCTTGAGGACCGCATCCAGGCTGACAACCTCGCTGAGACGAACATAAGCTCCCAGCACCGCGGTATTCACGATGGCACCGAGGCCGTTTTTCTTGGAAATCTCAAGCGCGTTTATTATGCCCACTTTATAATTATGATTCACATCCGGATGCCGATCCCCAGCCGTGTTTAGTAACAGGGTTCCACCGGGTACCAGGGTTTCTGCCATTTCCTTTTCATCAAATAAGGAATCATCCAACACGATGAGATGATTCGGTCTTTCAATGTCACACTTAAGGTAGATTTTCTCATCGCTTATCCGAACAAAGGCTGCCACGGGTGCACCCCGCTTTTCGCCACCGAAAAGCGAATAACCCTGCGGAAAACGGCCTTCTTCAAAACAGGTCCGCGCCAAAATTTCCGAGGCCACAACAACCCCCTGCCCTCCCCTGCCCTGTAATTTCACCTCGATCATATCGAATCTCTATTAACCCATTGGCGTTTGTAAAAATAAATAATATCTTCGTCCAAACTTCAAGAAACGCTTCCCTTTTATTGCATCAAAAAAATGACTTCCTTGAGCTCTTTCATGGTATGGCAGATGTGATACCGGACTGCCAACTCAGTTTCAGTAATCTATTTCTTTAGCTCACTTAGACAGATAAGAAAATGAAAAGAATTCCTTATTCCATCCAGTATCCAGAGGGCAGTATCCGGTATCTTGCTATAATTTGCACCACAATATGTTGAAACTTGACACAAATTCTAAGATCTCGGTTTATGTAGACGGCTAGTCCCGCAGACAATCGTTCAGTCTAAAACTAAAGGTCCACATTGACTCTTCTCTCAAAAAGAGCGGCTTTTTCTCTCCCCACCCACGGATCCGTTTGATACGGTCGACGATGTCTCTGGTTTGATTTGATTTGATAAGAACTTGCTTTTTCAGGGAAGAACTGTACCGAAATGCCACTTGGGCGTCAAGGAAAAAGAAACCACAATATAGGTGGGGTCAGGCTGG
>JABMQV010000612.1 GCA_013203065.1 Desulfobacteraceae bacterium
ATCTCTTACCTTCCTCTGCCTTTTCACCCTCCTGTCAGGGTGTTTTCTCGGAAATGAACCACCCCGCCGCAAGCGGACGGGGTATCTGTCAAAGGAAGTTTTCGTTTTAAACGCCGCAAGCGACGGGGAATATAACCCGATCAGAATTCAAGATAAAGGCATCCGGTTTACGTTAGTCGAAACATTGACTTGAACTTTGGCGTGAATGCCAAAAGGAGAGAAAAATGGGTTACTATCATCGTTGGGAGGAATTTCCGCAAAAAAGCGTTAGTTATCTGAATGGCCTACCGAATACGGAAGGCGTTAAGATCCGAATCATGTCCACGGCGAAAATGATGATGACGCAGGTCCAGGTGACCGGTGGGGGTAAGATCCCCCGCCATTATCATGAGGCCGAACAATTGATGATCATCCAAGAGGGAAAGGCCCGGGTTACCACTGGCAAGAGCAAGGAAACGCATAACCTTGGTCCCGGCGATATCTGGGTGGTGCCATCCGGTGAACTTCATGGGGTCGAATACGTTGGTGACTGCGAGGCCCTTGAAATCGTCAGCCCACCGCGGCCCGATAATTTCTCTGAATACGTCATGAAACATACATTTTTTGAGGAAGAATAGAGGATGACTGGAGCCTCTATTTGATATTTGAATCATCGAGGTTTTTCGAAAACTGAACTGAGGAGAATCCAAATGAATTCACGTCTTGAATTTCGCGGTGTTATGCCCGCAAACTTGATGCCGTTCCATGAAGACCTGTCAATAAACGAGGAGGACTACCGTCGCCATCTGAGCTGGTTGGCAAATGCCCCGGGGGTGACGGCCATCGTTTGTAACGGTCACGCCGCAGAAGTGTCATCTCTGGATCGAGACGAACGCCGTCGGGCTCTGGCCATTGCCGTGGACGAGGTGGGTGACATCGTCCCCCTTATAGCAGGTGTATATACGGACGGCAGCCTGGAGGCTGCACAACTGGCCAAGGACTGCGAGGAAGAGGGCGCTAGCGGGCTCTTAATATTTCCTCCCAGTCTTTTCAGTCTGGGGGCCCAGCTTCGCCCGGAAATGGCGTATGCTCACTTTGCTCGAATTGCCGACGCCGTGGCCCTACCGATGGTGGTTTTTCAGTATCCGCCGGCAAACGGAATTGGTTATACACCGGAAATTTTGGTGAAGCTGACTGAAATTCCCCAGGTGGCCGCGATCAAGGAATGGAGCGATGACATCGTTGCCTTTGAGAACAATTTGAAAGCAATCCGGGGAACCGGGCGGCAGGTGAGCATCTTGTCCAGTTATACAATGTCGCTGTTGAGTACCTTCGTCCTCGGGGCGGATGGCGCCATTTCAGGGCTTGGGAGCGTGGTGGCTGAACTGCAGGCCAAATTGTTCGATCTCACCAAGCAGGGTAATATTGAGGAGGCCCGCAGATTGAATGACCGCCTTTATCCGTTGGTGACTGAGATCTATAAACCCCCGATTGTGGACATGCACAACCGGATGAAAGAAGCCCTAGTCATGTTAGGCAGAATCGATGAAGCTGTCGTACGTCCACCGCTAATTAAATTATCAGAAAAGGAGCGGGAACAGATCCGATCGGCCCTGAAAAAAAGTGGGCTAGCAGGACCTGGGTATGCAATTGAAGATCAGGATTTGAGCGCTTGAAGACGCAACCGGACCAAAGGGACATTCAGAAAGAGCCGATTAGTCAGCAACGAAATTGCAGATGTGGTCGTCATCGGAGCCGGCGGAGTACCGGCGGCCATAAGAGCCCGGCAGTTGGGCGCGCGCACTATTCTCTTTGAGAAGGATCATCTTGGTGGAACATGCATGAACCGAGGCTGTGACCCTACAAAGTCTCTACTGGAGACGGCCCATTATAGAGGTCAAGCTTATCTGAATTATAGTTCTTACAGAGTCCCTTATCCTCATTGCGAGAAAAGAGGAGGTTCGGTTTTCAGGGGGTCCGGGATAAAAAATAAATGCTCCCTAATCAAGAAGTCGGCTATGGAATGCTTTTAAAAAGGGGGCCAGAACATAAGGAGGAGAATATGGAAGTCCTGAATTGGAAAGATAGTGAGGATGTTAAGATAGACAAATTCCCTTATAAGGGGAAACACCATGATGTCAAAGGGATAAGCGTGCGCTGGCTTTCAAAATTCGGTGAGGACGACATGGGTTCGCCTGAATATGGGCTCAGGTTTTTTACAGCCCAGCCTGGGGGGGAAATCCCTATCCATAACCATTTCTACATGCAAACCATGTATATCCTCAGCGGTGAGTTCGAGTGTTGGCGCTTCGACCCCGAAAAGGATGAGGTCGTCCAAAAATGGGTTTGTGGCCCTGGCGATGCAATTTATGTTCCGAGTATGGAGCCCCATGGGATGAAAAACTTAAGTGACACAGAGCCAGCCACTTTCTTGTGTTGCATTTGTAACGTCTACGAAGACGAAGTCATTTAGGAGGGTATATGATGCTGCACTTTCATTGTTTTTCCGATGTGCTGTGGAATGTAATTCGCATGCTACGCGGGAGGTTGAAAGTCGGTTGATAACATTACAAAAGTAATGTTATTTAGAACTATATAATCACTTCTTGTGTGGCTGATAATCTGAAGAGAGATCTGATATGATTAGCCCTATATCCATAGACCATATTTGTCTAATCGTCCGCTCCTTGAAAATAACAAGAACGTACTATGAAAGAATCTTTGATTTTTCATATGCTCAACGACCCAATGCCCCTGGTACTCTGATGGTTGAATCTCCTTTTGTTCACTTTTTCATAACTGAAGAACCTGAGGCACCGTCATTCTTCCTTAGCAAGCAGCACTTATCATTCGAAGTTCTAAACATAAATCATGTGATTAATAAACTGGAAGAAATTGTGCTAAAGGAGTACGTAACTGGAGAGTTCAATCTATTTCAATATCGGAATTACAAGTGGTGTGAATGGCGTGACCCAGATGGTATTAGATTGGAGTGTGTCCAAAGACTATGATGGGCTTCTAAAACAGAAAGCACATAACAGCGGCATTAAGGGTGACGGCATATCGAATTGGGCGTCCTTTTCTCTGTCAACTCGACCTTTCTTCAGACCTGGAGGGCGTAGAGAGTATGAAATGCCCTAAATGCCAGACCGAAAAT
>JABMQV010000613.1 GCA_013203065.1 Desulfobacteraceae bacterium
CATCCTTCTGAGATCTTGGACACCGGCGACTCGGTGGAGGCCATGGTCTTGAGCCTTGATGTTGCCAAAAATCGGATTTCCTTAAGTATGAAGCAGCTGGAGCCAAACCCTTGGGATATCATTACTGAAACCTATCCTATAGGGACCATTATAGAGGGCAAGATAAAAAATATTACCGATTTCGGTATTTTTGTCGGCATCGATAAAGGCATTGATGGTCTTGTCCATGCATCTGACTTTTCATGGACCAGGCAAGTAAACCACCCTTCTGACCTTTATAAAAAGAACGACGAAGTGCTGGCAGTTGTCCTGAACATTGACAAGGAAAATGAGCATTTTTCACTGGGAATCAAACAACTAACGCCGGATCCATGGAATGATATCTCAAAAAAATATACCCCTGGCACCCGGATTTCCGGTAGCGTCACCAGCATCACCGATTTTGGCCTTTTCGTTGAACTGGAAGAAGGTGTGGAGGGCCTCATTCACGTCTCTCAATTACCCAAGGCCAAAGAGGGCAACCCGCTGAAGGGATTTGAAATTAAGGATGAAGTCCAGGCCGAGGTTGTTAGCGTCTCACAAGAGAATAAAAGGATTGGGCTTTCCATCCGAAAACTTAGGGAAGGCTCGGAAAGAGATGTTCATAAGAGCTACAAGAACAACCAAGAACAGGCCACATCTAATCTGGGAGAACTGTTAAAGGAAAAGATGGTGGGGTTGCAGTCTCAGGTCTTACCCGATCATCCAGAGTCACAACTGAGCGAAGAGACCGAACCAGAATCGGATATCCAGGTTTGACCAGGACGACTTTTCGTCACCAAGGAAAGCGCATCCTTATCGACCCCCAAGCGAAACACAAGAGATGTGTATGAACTGAGAGATGGCTCCCACTGACACTGAATACCTGCTGGTTGAAAATGATGCGGATTTAAACAGGATCGTCGCAGAGATTAAGAAAGAAGCGGCCATCGGTGTGGATCTTGAAGGGGATTCCATGTTCCATTATCAGGAAAGGGTCTGCCTCCTTCAGATCTCCACAGATGCACTGAACATTGTAATCGACCCATTTTCAGTTAAAAACATTTCCCCATTGGTGCCCATTTTTTCCGACGCTCGGATTCGAAAGATATTCCACGGCGCCGATTATGATATCCGTTCTCTTTACAGGGACTTTGGCGTCGAAGTCCACTCTCTATTTGATACCCAAATCGCCGCAAGGTTTCTCGGAATCAGGGAAACTGGCCTTTCCAGCCTCCTCAAAGAGAAATTTCACGTCCTGAGTGACAAAAAATACCAGAAAAAAGACTGGTCCCAAAGGCCCCTGCCAGCAGCCATGCTTCAATATGCTGTTCAGGATATCTGCCATCTTCTTCCTCTGGCCGACATTTTCGAGCGGGAGTTAATGGAAAAGGGGCTGCTTTTCTGTGTGGAAGAGGAGTGTGAACTGTTAAGCAGCGTTCGCCCAAATTTAGCAAAAAACAGGCCATTTTTTCTCAGTTTCAAAGGCGCAGGGAGGTTTGACTCCCGAAGTCTCGCAGTCCTGGAAAAGATCCTATGCTTTCGGGATCAGGTTGCCAGACGCAGAGATTGCCCTCATTTTAAGGTGCTGGGGAATGAACCGGTCAAAGAGATCGTCCGGATGAAACCGGTGACAAAAACCGATCTCGCTCGTATCAAAGGCCTAAGCCCCAAAATGATACATCATATGGGGGCCTCTCTCATTGAAAAAGTCAATGAGGGATTGCGTCTCCCCGACCATGCGCTTCCTGTATACCCCAACAAGAACAGGCAAAAATTGAAATCCAATGAGGCAACCCGCGTCAAGGCATTAAAAAGCTGGCGTGAACGATTGGGTGGAAAATGGGGGGTCGATCCGGCCCTTGTTTGCACGAATACTCAGATACAGGCGATTGCGGTGGCAAACCCGGGAGAACCTGAGAGCATGGAATGTATCGAAGATATTAAAAAATGGCAGATTAAGCTTTTTGGCCCAGACATCTGTGCTGTTCTTCGGGAAACTGGTTGATACAGAAGGCCAGTTTCCTTTTTCCACCCCCATCAACTTACTTACCTGTTCACGGCCCTCTACTTTCTCTCTTTCCTGAAACCCGAAAACACCCAAGAGATCCCCCAGATCAAGGCCACCGGACCAACGCCCACATAGATAAAGGCAGGCCAGTGGTTGTTCCAGGGCTTCAAGAAGAGGGCAACGAGGACCGGCCACACAAGAGAGGCCATAATGGCAACTCGCATCCATCCGGTCATCCAAAAGCCGCGATCCGGGAGTTGAAAATCCCTATCCGCTTTTCTGGCTATCAGCCTGGGGAGCAAAAGAATGCCCAGAATGATCGCGACAATCAAAAGGATCTCCATCACACCGGACATCTTTGTTCTCCCTGGTCAGGAAAAAATGAGGGGGTAAGGTCTTTACTCTGCGGGACAGGTTCAGTTGGCATGGAGACGCTACTCAATTTCTTTCAGGCTGGTCCATGTGCCCCTCGCGGATTACGTGAAACTTCCCGGATGCCAGGTCCACGTCGTACACATTGAAGTTCGTCCGAATGTCGAACCCCTCGTAGTGGACTGCGAAGTTAAGGGAACTGGACCCGGTCTTTTCGCTGCTAACGATCCGGTGGAACACGCCCCGAGACCAGACCAGCATGGCCGCCCCATCAAACACCGTGACCCCTTCCTTTTCGATGTGACGTGGTGTGACCACAAAGGATTCCACCTTCCCGTGCGCCCGGGTGTAGAGGTTTACGTAGCGCGTCCCATGAAGGATAATCAGGTTGTCATCCTGATGGGGGTGCATGTACCAGGGAGCGGTCACATCGCCTACGGGCCCGGGTGAGCGGGCGGCATGCTCGTGAATCACGCGGTCCACGGCGTCGATCCGCGGGAGGGCATCGAGCGGGACCTTGTCAAAGAAAACTCCGGGCGTGCGCCTGAAAATGGTCAGGGGGATGATCCGGTAGAGCCCCGCAAGCCCGTTGCTTGTTTTATCCGTTGGCATTACGCTTCCTCCACGGCGTGTTCTGATTGGCATCTGGGGGCTCTGTGTCTCGGAGGAACTCCCGGTAAGGTCCGAGAAGCACCACAGCCCCTTGGCCATGCTCGTTACTGACTAGTGATGGTAGGATTAGTCAATAACCGAGGTCGATTTTTGTGGGGAGGAGTATAAAAAGATTGCTCTCGTGAGTCAAGTGACAAGGGACTACGACTAGTGCTGGCAGGTCGTATTGCAGGCCATGAGCCGGGCCATAGGGTGGTCCATATGTTGATATATGGCACCATCTCTTACGTCCGTTCTTAAAAATCTCCCCGTTTTGAAGCACTCCATAACGTTACATAAAACAATGATCCTGCGGACAGCACGATTGCCGCTAACAGCAAGAAAAGATTGCTGTACGGTCCAGCGGACATTGTCACCGTCAGAGGATTGATCGGCGTGTAATCCTTTGAGATGTCGAGCAGTTTTCCGATAAACGCGGCGCTGAAGGCCCCTGACATGAAGAAGAAGAGGTTGTAAACCCCCATCCCGATGCCCATCTGTTCTGTTGGAAGTGTTGACGAAACAATATGGGCAATGGAGGACTGTAACAAGGTAAACCCGATATAGCATAGAACCAGGTTCAGGGCAATGACCCACGGGTGCAACCCCGCAAAGGTCGAGAGGAGAATAAACCCGGTCATCAGGAGCATCATGCCCGTATAGACAACGGGTGTACTCCCTTTTCTGTCCACGAATTTTCCGCCGATAGTCCCTGAAACAGCGGCGGTCATAGCGCCGGGAAACATTACAAGCCCTATGTTTCCGGTTCCCAGTTCGTTAAGGGCTCTGAGCATGAGCGGTGTCATGAACATGACGCCAAAAACCGTGCTTAGGGAGAGAAAAGCGATGATGATCATGTTACGGTAGACATGGTTTCGGAAAAGGGAAGGGCTCAGGAACGGTGCTTCCCTATGGTTGATATGTACCAGGAAGCAGAGCGTCAGGATAATACTGACCGGCAGGGTCCACCACACCGTCAAGGTGATAAAGAGAAGGAGCGAACCGATCGCGCCCACCATGAGGAGCGCACCTGCTGTATCGAATTTGCCCGAATGCCTTGTGTGGTCAGGCAGGTGCCTCCTGAAAGACGGGATGGTAAAAAGGGCGATGATGGAAAGGACGAACAGATACCGCCAGTGAAACGTGCCGGTTATGAACCCACCGAGGATGGGCCCTATACCAGCGCCAAAGGCCACGGTGGATGCCAGCACACCGAGCACCCTACCTCTTGTCGTAACGGGAAAATAGGTTGTGGCGATTAGCATGCCAAGTGCCGGTATGGCGCCGCTGCCCGAGGCCTGCACGATTCGTGCTCCGATCAGCATGGGGTACCACTGCGACAGAAAACCGATGAGCGAGCCGGCATTGAAAAGTATCAGCCCGATCATAATGAGGAGTTTTATTGAGTATGTATCGGCAAGCCTGCCATAGGTGACCGAACTGATGGCAAAAATGATGACGTAACCACTCACCACCCAGCTGACCTGTGAAGGGAGGAGGTGAAACTGCTGCGCTATATCCGGAAGTGACACGTTGAACATCGTGGTATTGACGACGGAGAGAAAGATAATGGTGGACAAAAGCAGAATTAGCTTTCTCTGAATTGCGGGGTCAGTTATCACCGCTGTTCCGGTGCTTCTGTCAACATTTTCTTTCAATCTTTCACCTGGTCAATAAATGTCTGGTTCCGGTTTCCTTCTTTGAGAGAAGGATTGGCACCGCTACGGACCCTTCAATTGCCTATAATACGGCGGCCAGTAGGAACGGTAGCACGATAAAGCTCATCGCCGTGGAAATCACCACGATGCCGGCAATCTCTTCGGGTCGGTTACCGTAAAACTGAGCAAATAGGTAGTTGAAAATCGCTACAGGCATGGATGCCTGGATCAACACCACACCCCGTTCTTCACCCTCAAGGCCGAATAACACAGCCAACAGCAGTCCCAGCCCCAGGCCCCCAACGATTCGAAGTCCGGCCAACGTGCTGCTGCGAGCGAGGGTCGACACCTGCAGGCGCGATAAAGAGACACCCAGGGCCAGAAGCATTAAGGGGATTGTGAATTGTCCTATGAGGTCAACGGTATTGCTTGCCCAGCGTGGCAGGTGAGTCTCGGTAGCGACCAGCACGACAGCCACAGCGACCCCCCAAATAAGCGGCGTTCGAAAGACCTGTTTGGTGGATCCCCTGCCGGCTGCAATGGCCTGTCCCACCGTAAACTGGCCCAATGCAGTAACGGTAAAGTAGGCGATGGCCAAGGCTAGCCCAGACTCACCGAAAGCGAAAAAACACAAGGGGAGTCCCAAGTTTCCATTGTTTGCGAAGATCATGCTGGGCAGATAATGCTTGTTGGGAAGTTTTGCTCCTTTCAGCAGAATGAGACCAACGAGTCCGATTATGGTATGGCTGATAACGGCGATTAGCGCAACTGTTCCCAAGGCGTCCAAGGAGGGCGCTACCTTGAGAAGAGTGGATACGACCAAGCATGGTGTCCCCACCAGGGTTATGAGCCGTGTGATCTGATTTGTATCAAAGGGAAGGTTTGCCTTCCCCCAACAAAAGCCAACGGTTACAGTGATCAGCACGGGTGCGATGACGGCGACCAGGTCTCCCAGAAGGTGCATGGACAAGATTTAAACTCCCCCTTTCTGAACTGAGTAAGTTGCCAGTATGGTGGACCGCATCAGGCTGTGATAGCAACAATTTCCAATACTACCCGCCCGTTTCTGAAATCATGTCTCAAATTGGATAAGATTACACTGCATGGTATGATGACGGTGGGTTGTGAGCGAAAGCGTTCCGTTCCTACCGGCTGACAGTCATTGAAAGGTATCTGATCGTCTCTGGACTTTCAACGAAATTCGTGTGCTCTTGGTAACTCCTCAATAAGTTCAGGGGAGATAACAGGTGAGTTTTGGAGTGGGATTCGGCTGTTTCTTTCCACCGCCCTCTAAACCTGCAGTGGGAGCGTGGCCCATAGTTGGAGTTTTGCCAAAAGCATGGAGAAGCTAACAGGGGGCATCAGGAGAAAACCTCTCCGAGCTGGAGGCCCTATGAGCCGGAAGCCCGACTATCGAC
>JABMQV010000614.1 GCA_013203065.1 Desulfobacteraceae bacterium
AAACTATCTCATTTCTGGATGGACACTAAATAATATAATCAAGAGAATGGCCATTCAGATAACATCCCCAGCCCAAAGCTGCTCAAGGAATATCCGCCAAGGGAGAATTTCGAGACCGTCTTGCGTTATACGCGGTCTTGGATCCGTTGATACCAAGATGCTTCGCTTAACCGAATATTTTTCGTTAAATCGCCGTAACCCTTTGATGAAATTTGATTTTGCAATCACTTTCCGGAAAGCGGGATTCAAGGTTCATTTGGCCCGGACGCGACCGACCCCTGAAAGCCTACATTTCCGGCTACCATAATGCTTTGCGAAACCAAAGTCAAGGTTCTGAAATTACACGCACATTTTCCTTTGACAGGATTGTTGGAAAGGTGTTATTGTGTTGATGACATTAACGGGGCACCAAGGGGACCACATGACAGAAATATCCATGGAAAATGACCTGTCATCCGCAAATGGCGACGTCACGGACGAAGAACTCCAGCCTGCCAAAGACCTGATCGCCTTTTTTATCATTGCCATGAAGAACTATGCCCTTTACCCCGAAGACAATGAGATCGTGCAGCAGTCCGTGACGAACGTGGCCACCCGTCTCAACGATTTCTTTAAGGTCCATGGCAACTTCAGGTTCCATGTAAGGAGGGATCGGTTGCTCCTCCGGGATCAGATCCTCCATCAAGGGGCGCCTCACGTGGGGAACATGGCTTTCGTCCTCTTTCGTGACGGGATTCTGTGGGTGGAGTTTCAGGAGGGGATCGAATTAACAGAGATTGCGGGGTTCTTTAAAATACTGAACCAACACAGAGAAACTCCTGAAGAATCCGAAGGTGACCTTGTGACGGCCCTATGGGAGGCTCAATTCCCACACCTGCGCTACGAGGCCTCGGACATTTTCCTGGAAGACGAAACATTAGTGGATTTCTCTCTGCTGCGTGTGGTGGACGAAGACCATCGCGGCAGGGATGGGGAGGAAGAGGAACAAGACACTGCACAGGCCGTTGCCGACCCAGACAGGGATACGGCAATGTGGGAACTCACCCCCGAAGAGATAAATGAACTTCAGGAAATGGTTCTCGAGGATGAAGAACGTGACAATATTGAAGAAATCCTGGACGTCCTGATGGTTATCCTCAGGGAACACGTCGAAGAGAATGACCTTGAAGATGTTCTCAAATTTTTGCGGGAGGAGTTCAGGGGCGCTCTTTCCAGGGTGGAGTTCCAGATGGCGCTAAAGCTCCTTGAGGATTTGCATGAAATCCATGACTCCTGCAAAACGCACAGGGTCTGGGCCATCCCCAGGTTACAACAATTCTTTAAGGAGGTCTCCGGGTATCAGGTCTTGAGTGTCCTTCAGGAAGTCTGGCCTGTCCTGGAGATCCTTGACTCTCACAGGGTTTTGCTCCGCCGGATACTCCTCCTCCTTTCACCGAAAGCGATTCTGACCATTGGGCCCATGTCCCTTGAAGTCTCTTCCCCTCGCGTCCAACGTGAACTCACTCAGGCGATCGGGTCCCTGGCCAGCAGAGATATCGTTCCTTTAGAACGCCTCCTGAACCACCGCGACCAGAGCCTTGTCCACAGGATCGTGCCCGTATTAAAAGACGTTGAGGGTGAGAGGCCCTCTGAGCTCCTCCTCGCGCTGGTCCGCAATTCCTCCGAGCGAATAAGGAAGCGCGCACTCGACACGTTGATGGCCCGGGATCCTCATCTACTAAAAGAGGTTTTTCCCTTAATTGAGGACCCGAGCGACCCTATTCGGGTGGTCATGCTCAACTACATGGCACAAGACAGAAACGAGGTAGCGGAAGACCTTTTATTGGACTACCTTGAAAACCGGCGCTTTCAGCGCCATAACAATCAGCACCTCTCGGCCTGTTATAAGGCCCTGGGCAGCTGCGGTTCAGCCCGTTCGATTCCATTTCTGAGCAGAACCCTGCTGAACCGAGGCTGGGTGCCCGGCTTCAGGAGATCAACTCACCGTCAAGGAGCGGCCACGGCGTTGAAACTGTTGGGATTGGATGAGGCACATGAGATCCTGGATAAGGCCTCTCGAAGCGTCTTTCCCGGTGTACGGGTGGCCCACAGAAAGGCTACGGCGTTTAGCAGATAAAAAAGGAGGCTGATAACTTGGCCAAAGATCCCCAGAAGATGCCTGACAGGCCGGATGAGAAATTTCTCAGGACCTTTTACTGGCTGCTCCAAACGGTAAAGATCCATCAGGATAACAATAAGGTCTTGAGGGAGAGTGCCGGGGAATTTGTCACCTCCGTCGTTGAGTCCTGCATCGACGACCCCCACATAACAATTGAGGCCTTTGGTGGCAGGTTTTATATGAGAGAGAAAAAACTTGTCTATCGGATCGAGAGCTTTGACCTTGTCCATGGAATGCTTCATTACTTCGAGACCCGGGGGCTCCAGGGACTCCGCTTATACGCTGCCGTCAGCGACGCACCCATTGAGCAGGTCTTGGCATTCGCTCGTGCCCTGAACCAGGCCGAACGTCAGGAGAATCCCGTGGCGTGGATTGCCCAGCAGCTGGAGGATGATGTCTTTCCCTGGGCCGAGATAGTCCATAACCAGGAAGAGCTGCCGGACGAGGAGCTTGAACTCAGAGAAAGGGCAAAAAGGACCTATTTTTACGCCTTGGCCTCTGTAAAGGACATGGGCCAAAAGATATTCTCCAAGCGGCCTGTGGGCATCCGCAAGGCCAAACGGATGGTCCAAAACCTGGTGGACCTTGTATCCGAAGACGAATCATTGCTGTTGGGCATGAGCACCATCCGGGACTTTGACGACTACACCTATACGCACTCTGTAAATGTGGCCCTCCTCTCCCTGTGTTTGGGAAAACGCCTCGGGCTTCCGCGAACAGCCCTGGAAAGATTGGGGATTTGCGGGCTCTTCCACGATCTTGGAAAGACAGAAATATCCCGTGAAATCCTATTCAAGACCGGCAAATTAAGCAGCCAGGAGTTTGAAGAAATCGAAAAGCACCCTGTGAAAAGCGTAAGCCACATCGTTAAACTGCGTACCGACGAAGATCTCAAGGCCAAGATCATCCCTCCCATATTCGAACACCATTTGAAGTACGATCTCTCCGGCTATCCCCGGCACCAGAGACAAAAACCCCAGAGCCTGTTCGGGCGAATCCTGGCCATCGCCGACGTATTCGACGCAATGACATCCGCGAGGATTTACCGCATTACCCCCTTCAGCCCGGACCGGGCCCTGGGCATGATGATGGAGGGCGCTGGGAAGGACTTTGATCCCATCCTCCTGAAGGTATTCGTTCGTATGCTCGGGGTCTTCCCCGTAGGCACACTCCTGGAACTCGACACGGGGGAGACGGGGCTGGTGATGGAGACTCCCGAAGAGACACTGAAGGACCGACCCAGGGTATTGATCCTGATTTCCGATGGGGAAGCCGGGTTCAGAAAGGGAAAGGCGGAGAGCTTGGCAGAACGTGATCCCCATACGGGATCATTTCGGCGAAACATCGTCAAAACCCTCCACCCTGCGAGCTATGGCATCCAGCCCGCAGAGTTCCTCCTTTGAGTTATCTATCATGCTTGTCCAATTAAACATCACCGATTTTGCCATTATCAAGCATCTTGAGCTCACCCTTGGGCCCGGACTGAACGCCATCTCAGGGGAGACAGGGGCAGGCAAGTCCATCATCATCAATGCCATGAACCTGATCCTCGGGGGAAGGGCATCCGGTGATCTCATTCGGACGGGGTGCAGGGAGGCAACGGTTGAGGCCCTTTTTGCCGTTCCTGAAAATCAGTCCTTGAAAGAAAGGTTGTCCCAGTTTTCGCTTCCCTTTGACGGCGAACTCTTGATCAAGAGAAGCATTTTCCGAGAGGGCCGAAACAAGATACTCATCAACGGCTCCCTGGCAACCCTGCAGATGCTGTCCCGCCTGGGCCCCAGTCTCGTGAGCATATCGGGTCAGTATGAACATCAGCTCCTCCTGAGACCCGAAAACCATCTCTATCTATTGGATGACCTTGGAGGGCTCACACCACAGCGGCTTCAGTTGGGTGAGCACTACAGCCGTCACCAATCACTGGCAGAAAAGATCAAACATCTGGAACAAGAGATCAGGGAGATCGAGGAAAGGCAAGACCTGACCCGGTTTCAGATACAGGAGATTGAAGGTGCTGCCATAAGCCTTGGCGAGGATGAGGCCTTGAGCAGGGAGAAAAAAATCGTGCAGCACGCGGAAGAACTCCTGGAGATCGTCTCCGAAGGATACCAAAGCCTTTACGAGAGAAACGACTCCGTGCTCTCCGGCATATCCCAGTGCGCCAAGAGATTGGAAAGGGGAGCAGCAATAGATCCGGCACTCTCTCCGATCAGGGAGGATCTTTCGGAAATTGAAGTGAAGCTGGAAGATATCTCTTTTGCCCTCAGGGACCTTCAAAAGGGCATACGGATGGACCCCCGAAGGCTGGAGGAGATCGGAGAGAGGCTCGAACTCCTTAATAGGCTCAAGCGAAAGTATGGACCCACCCTGGGAGATGTCTTGAGATTTAGGGATAACCTCGCCTCCGCCATGTATGATCTGGACGAAAAGCGGGACACCTCAGACCAGTTGGTCAGGGAGCGGCAAGACCTGGAAAAAGCGCTTATACACGCCGCAAAAGCCCTTTCAAAACAGCGGAAGAAGTGGGGAGGCATATTGGAAAATGAGATGGAAAAGGAGCTCCATCAGCTTCACATGGAACAAACCAGGTTCCAGGTAGGCTTTGAGGGGCCCCCCGGCGACGGGGAAGAACCCCGCGAGGAGACGATCCAGGATCTACGGCCCGATGGGTTTGACCGTCCGGAATTCATGATCTCCCCAAACGTGGGGGAAGAACTGAGGCCCCTTTCCAGGATAGCCTCGGGAGGAGAACTCTCCAGGATCATGCTGGCCTTGAAATCGATCCTGGCAAAATCTGCCTCTGTGGAGACCCTTATCTTTGACGAGGTGGATGCAGGGATAAGCGGCGCAACCGCTGAGGTGATCGGTGAAAAACTCTTGTCCCTGGCCCAGTATCATCAGATATTGTGCATCACGCACCTGCCCCAGATCGCCAGCCAGGGGCAGCGTCATTTTTTGGTCAGGAAAGAGGTCATCGCGGCCCGAACACAAACCGCCATTTCCGAGTTGGACCCTGACTCGAGGGTCCAGGAAATCGCCCGTCTCCTGGGCGGAAGAGAGATCACTCCGCGTGCTATCGCCCACGCCAGGGAGATGCTCCAGGTCAAAATTAACGGTTGAACCTTACGACCTGGCCTGCAGAAAAGCCCTCTCCTTTGACCGGCACCGCCAGAGAATGCTTTTCCATAACCGAGTCGATCTTGATCTCCCCCATCCTTGCCCCAAGCAGTCGAATCGATCTCCCGCTGCCGGAGGGAATGGATCTTCCCTTGGATAAGACCTCGAAGGTTTGCCCGGGCCGGACCCCCACCTCTTTTCCCGCGTTAATCATTATGGTGTCATCCTCTACGGCCAAAATCCTCCCCGTCCAGGGAACCTTGGCAAGCTCATCTTCAACGGCCGAAGCCTGCTCCTCCAGAATGTCCGGGAGGGCCTCCTTCAGGTACTGGTCAATGATTTGTTTGTCACCCTGCTTTTCAGAATCCTCCAGAGAGGCAGAATACTCCTCCGATTCGATCCGCGTCATCGAAAAGGTCTTGGTCGTAATGTCCACCACATTCAGGCCCATGGAGATGTCATAAAACTTCTTGTATCTCCTGAAAGGCCAGATGCCTGACTTCCTGGTCATGATCTCAACGGGGTTCATGACCCCGATGATGAGCGCATTCATGCCCAACCCTTCCGCAAAGTCGATGAGCCCTGAACTTGTCGCCACCCCAAATAAGGGCGAGGTCATGGCCAAGGAGGAAAACATGCCGTCGGGGGGCTCATACAGCAACAGATCAGGCGATTGCTTCAGAAATTCCTTAAGATCCCTATCCAATTTCTTGGCCTTCTTGGCTCCGAGCCCTGCCTGGTCTACCAGCGGAAAAACCATGACCCTCTTTTTCAGCTCGGGCCTTTTCGGAATCACCGGACTGATCAGATTCCGCATGGTGCCGCAGCCGGAGGTTGTGATGAGCACAAACAGCAGGGCCATCCAAAGGGAGGCCCCTAAATGTAATCGACGCACTGAAAATCTCCTAGAAAATGATCTCAAAGGACGTAAATTCTCCCTGCAAGTCGTCCCGGGTCTCCCGGACACCTGAAACCTTTGCAGCAGGGGGGCCCGCATGGCACCATGAAACCAGTTTGTTAACCCGATCTTCGGGTCCTTCCGCCAAGACTTCCACCGTGCCTTCGCGCCGGTTCCGAACCCAACCCGAAACACCTAAGGCAACGGCCTCTCTGCGTGTGGAGTCCCTGAACCATACGCCCTGGACTCTTCCTTCAATGATGAGGTGAACTCGGCTTTGACGCATTCCTTGCCCCCCGTCTATTCTCCCCCTAACATCCTCAGGAACGCTTCCTCCTCGAGGATAGGGACATCCATGTCTGCCGCCTTTTTAAGCTTTGAGCCGGGGGATTCCCCCACAACCAGGTAATCGGTGCTCCTGCTGACTGAAGAGGAGACTTTGCCGCCCCGTCTGAGGATCTGCTCCTTGGCCTCGGAGCGCTTTATGGAGGAGAGGGAACCGGTCATCACAAAGGCCTTTCCCGCAACAGCACCCGCCCCGGTGTGACCAACTGTTTCAAACTGAATGCCCTGTCTCAAGAGACGTTCACTGTGTTCCCTGTTGGATCCGTCTGAGAAATAGGAAACGATACTTTCCGCTATTTGGGGTCCGATCCCATCGATGTCCAACAATTGCTCCTCTGTGGCCTCTTCCAGACGTCCCAGGTCCCCAAAATAATCCGCCAATACCCCGGCAACATGTTCTCCAACATGCCTGATACCCAAGGCATAGATAAACTTGGCCAAGGTTGTCCGCTTGCTGTTTTGAATCGCTTCCACAAGGTTGCCCGCCGATTTGTCGGCTATTTTATCCAATTTTTTCAGATCGTCAAACCGGAGTTCGTATAGATCGGCCGGTTCTTTTGCCAATCCCTTCTCAATTAACCGCTCAATCAGTTTATCCCCGAGCCCGTCTATATCCATGGCCCCCTTTGAGACAAAATGCTTTAATGATTGCTTGACCTGGGCCGGGCAGTTAGGGTTGGGGCATCTCAGAACCACCTCCCCTTTCCTCTTTTCCACCCCGGCCCCGCAAACAGGGCAATGGGTCGGCACTGCAAACTTCCTTTCCGCGCCTGTCCTCTTTGACCGGATCACCTGCACCACTTCAGGGATGACGTCTCCGGCCCGCTGAACCAACACAGTATCCCGCTCCCGCACATCCTTCTTCTCGATTTCATCCTGATTGTGGAGGGTCGCCCGCTTTACCATAACACCCCCGATCTCAACGGGTTCGAGGTGTGCCACGGGTGTCAGGGCACCGGTGCGACCCACCTGGATATCAATCTTGATGATCCTTGTGGTCTCTTGGGTAGGTCTGAATTTGTAGGCAAGTGCCCATCTCGGGCTCCTGGATTTCTGGCCCAATCTTGCCTGCAAGTTCAGTTGATTGACCTTGATCACAGCCCCATCGATTTCAAAAGGAAATTGAGACCGTATCTCTTCAAAATAATGACAACAGTCTATGACCTCATCCAGCGTGCCACAAACCCGTATATGGGGTCTATTAACCCGGAGGCCCCACTGCTGGAGACAAACCATCAATTCGTGGTGGGTATCAAAAGGGGCCCCGCCTATTTCCCCAACACCATAGCAGAACATATTGAGCGGTCTTTTGGCGGTGATTCTCGGGTCCAGCTGTCTCAAGGAGCCGGCTGCCGCGTTTCTGGGGTTTGCGAATGGAGGGAGATCCCTTTCAAGCCTTGTCCTGTTCAATTGTTCAAAGGCTTCTTTCTCCATATACACCTCACCCCTGACCTCCACCAGATCAGGTACGGGGCGTCCATGCCCCTTTGGGTTTGTCAGGGTCAAAGGGACTGCCAGAATGGTCTTTATGTTCCGGGTAATATCCTCTCCCACATAACCATCCCCCCGGGTTGACCCGACCGTAAGCCTGGCGTTCTCATAAACCAGTTCAAGGGCAAGGCCGTCAATCTTTGGCTCCACCGTATATTCCAC
>JABMQV010000615.1 GCA_013203065.1 Desulfobacteraceae bacterium
CTACAGCTATTCGCAACCCGATAAATGCCATCCGTCATCAGGGAAGCCCAAAAATTAATGAGACGATCCTCAAGGTTAAATTCTTTTTTTCCTTCGTCAATCGTCACTCCTTGATCGTCATTCGATTACTATTACACAAGCAACTTAAATTGCCAGTTTTGCAGAAAGAACTTTCAGGACACGGCACTAGTGGTCCGGCTCACCAAGCCTCCCACTGTTTCAAACGATACTGAAAGATCATTTCCCGGGTCCTCATTACCGTAGGAGCAGTGTAAACGTCGATTTCTATTCTCGGAGCCGGGACCCCTGCCCCATGTTGCTACACCGATTAAAAACCTGTTGTCAATGGAAAAACAACCGACTGCCACACCCCTCAATGCCAACAATTTCGCTGGGTCAGGGAACCATGTCCACCACGTGTCCTTTTCTAACGTCCATCAGACCCTCCTCGGAGAGCCGCAAAAATGGAATGGCCGGGGTGGTGAGCGTGGCAAGTGTGAGGGGCGCATCAGGAAACCGAAATCCCAGCGTCTCGGCCTTCTCCTGAAGCCTGGTTAACCCCTGAACCACGGCCTCGATGGTGAGGCTCGACATGATGGCCCCAATGGAGAGTTCAATCTCAGCCTGCACTTGACCGTGCGCATAAAGCACGATCCCTCCTCCCATTTCATACACCCGGTTTACCGCCCCGGCCATATCGGTTTCATTCGCGCCTACCACGACGACCCCAAACGCCTCCCATACGCCGCTGGTTGCCATGGCACCGGTCCGAAGACCGTGCCCCTTGATCAAAGCTGTAAAGATATTTCCTTCACCGGCGACGAACGACACCTTTAGGAGATCATGTTCCGGATCAGCCTTGAATTCACCATCATAGGGAGATAAATCAAGGAAGGCTTCCTTGGTTACCAGTTCCGTGACCTGGTCGATCACCCGGACCTTTACAGGGTTCTCTGCATCTGTCCTTATAATAAAATCAGATGGATCCACCTGGACCTTTTCAAGACCTGGTATATTGAGGGCCTCTACCTGGGGCTCTACTTTCAGTCCACCATCCTGAACAATGATCTGTCCGTTACTCAGGACATATTTTGGCTCGATGGTTTTCAGATCAGGGATAATCACCATATCGGCATATTTCCCTGGGGCGATACCTCCGAGTATGTTATCCAGTCCGAAATGTTCAGCCACGTTCAATGTGGCCATCTGGATGGCAAGAATAGGATCGAAGCCCACGTCGATGGCACGCTGAACCACAAATTCCATATAGCCATTTTTCACCAGATCCCTGGGATCCACGCCATCACTGACAAGCGTCACTCGTCTGAAATCAATGGGTGTATCCTTTATTTTGGAGATGGCATCCAGTTCTTTGCGGATACTACCCTCGCGAATCATGACCCACATCCCCAGCCTGAGTTTTTCAATCACCTCCTCCGCACTGACCGACTCGTGACAAGAGGAAACGCCAAAATCCGCATAGGCAGCCAGTCGTTGGGAATGGCAGCCGGCCGCATGCCCTTCAACAGACTTTTTCAGCTTTAAGGCTTCAGCTGCCAAAGCAGGGTATTTGGTTTTGACCCGGAGAACTTCCTGCCAAAAACCTTCTCCCACACCCAGCACCTCTTCTCTCTTAAGCAGCCCCATCAGTTGCTCCAGTGTCGGAGCCTTTTCTCTGGCCGTTCTGCTAAAGGTGATACACGGTGGAACCGTGGAAAAGATCTTGACGGGTTGCTCTCTGACTTTGTTCAGCCAATCCACAAGCCCCTCGTATCCGGATGTAAACGACAGCTCCATGATTTCAGTAACGATGGTTGTTGTGCCCCCCTTCATGGCATAACGAAGGAATTCATTGGGAGAAGCATAAGAGATCATATGGGCGTGGCCATCTATAAAACCGGGGACAAGGACATTTCCCGATGCATCCAGCACTTTTGTCTCAGGCCCTATGGTATGGCTTGCATCAGGCCCCACATAGGCAATCCACTTCCCTTTGGTGGCCACCGAAAATCCCTTGAGCAGTTCACCGCTATAAACGTTAACCAAATCGCCCCCCCGGATGACCCGGTCGGCTTTCATCTCTCCCAGGGATACGCTCATGAGATTTTTCATATTTTCAGTGTCTAACAATTCCATCATCGCCCCCTCCGTCCTAATTCCCGGCAGGGTCTAGTCCCAAGCGAATTCACCAGCCAAAACATATGGCCCCATTTCCACATTTCACTAAAACGGAATTTTCTTGAGCCCTGCCACTTCTCGCATCGTGTTGATGTAATATTGATAATTCTCCAGAGATACATCCGGAGGGACCAAATGATCAATACTGGGGAAATAACCTCCCTTCTCAAGCAGGAAAGGCACCTTGGCCAAAACTTCCCCTCTTATAGCATCCTTGCTCTTGATAAGGGCACGTTTGTCAATATTCCCGCCCATTATCAAGTCCCGGCCGTACTCTTTTCTCAGGGCCACTGCATCATTTCCCGCCGCTACCTCCAGAGGCCATACGTAGTTTATCCCGCACTCAAGCCACAGAGGTATAAGTTCGGTCAGGTTACCGTCGCTGTCCACAAAGATTATGTCTATCCCGTTTTTGTGCAAAAGGTCGGTGATCTGGCGGTAGCGCGGCATCATGAAACGGCGAAACATATCAGGCGAGATCAACGGACCGGACTTGTAGCACATGTCCTCCCAGAACGAAACCTGGTCGACCTTTAAGTCTTTGACCGTTCGCTTGATGACCTCCAATTCCAGGTAGAGTACGGCATCCATCATATCTTCGACGAGATTTGGATCATCATAAAATGTATAAAGCAGGTTCTCCAGGCCCATCCATTCACGCAGGAAACCGAAGAAGCCGCCTACCCCCAGGATCACGGGATAGTCCCGCGTGTTCATTTTCTCCACATATCCGTTCCAATATACGGGCCAGCGTTCCGGGGTATCAGGGTCTAACCTTTTTTTATACCCTTTCCAACTTTTCCAGTCTTTGACCGGGTGGTCCAGATACATGGGCATATTTTGAGTGTGGTCCTTAAAGACTTTTACCGTTTGCCCACCCTGGTTGAGTATAACCAGTGTATTTTCGTCTTCTTCCATAACCTTTGGCTCGAATTGGGGCACTATCGGCGGGATAGCCAGATACGATTCAATATCGCCCGCAACATAGGGAACCTGAACCAAACCGGAGATGATCTCTTTC
>JABMQV010000616.1 GCA_013203065.1 Desulfobacteraceae bacterium
ACATCTGCACCAACAACAGCCTCTGTGCCCTGGCAGCCGCCATGTACATGGCCTCTCTGGGGAGTACGGGAATGCGGGAACTTGCCGCCCTCAACCATGACAAGGCCGAATACCTCAAGGGTGAACTAAAAGATGCAGGGTTTGGGATCACTTTCGAGCGGCCCACATTCAACGAGTTCGTTGTGGAATTTCCACCGGGGTTTGAAGTTACCTACAACCATCTCCTGGAAAAAGGGATCGTGGCAGGGCTTTCTCTCGCCCCCTATTACCCCGAACTCCCCAACCACTATCTGATGTGTGTAACGGAAATCATCTCCAGGGAGGATATGGACACCCTGGTCAGGGAGGTAAAATCATGAAAGAGCCTTTGGGTACCACAGGTCTTTTGCTGAATGAGCCGCTTCTCTGGGAAAAGGGTAAAAAGGGGAGACGGGGGTTCTCACTGCCCCCGCGTGATGTTGAACCCGCGCACCTCGATAAGGAATTCACGGGTGAGGGTCCGGATTTTCCGGACCTGAGCGAGATGGATGTGGTACGCCACTATACAAGACTATCCCAGTGGAATTTCGGGGTGGATACGGGGATGTACCCCCTGGGTTCCTGCACCATGAAGTACAACCCAAAGACCAATGAAAGACAGGCGGGCCTTTCGGGCCTTTCAACCGCCCACCCCCTGCTTCCGGCAAGTTTGAGCCAGGGGGCCCTGAAACTGATGTTTGAGTTGGGGAAACACCTTTCCGAAATCACCGGCATGGATGCCACGACCCTTCAGCCGGCAGCAGGTGCCCACGGTGAGCTTACCGGGATGCTTCTGATTCACGCCTTTCACAAGAGCAAGGGAACGCAGCGTTCAAAGATCATTGTCCCGGATACGGCACACGGAACAAATCCGGCCAGCGCCGCCCTCTGCGGATACACGCCAGTGTCTGTAAACTCCGATGAGAAAGGCATCCTTTCCCTGGAGGCGATCTCCCAGGTCATGGATGAGGATACGGCCGGCATCATGATAACCAACCCCAACACCCTTGGGCTCTTTGAGGAGAACATCAAAGGGATCGCCCAAACCGTCCATTCGAAAGGGGGGCTGGTCTACTGTGACGGCGCAAACCTGAATGCCGTAATGGGTGTGGTCAAGATGGGAAAAATCGGGGTCGACGTGATGCACCTGAACCTCCACAAGACCTTTTCCACGCCCCATGGGGGCGGGGGTCCCGGGTCGGGACCCGTGTGCGTAAAAAACTCGCTTGAGCCATTTCTGCCGGTCCCGCGCGTGGAAAAAAGGGATGGACAATATGTGCTGTCAGAAGACTATCCTGAATCGGTGGGCAAGATCCTGGCCTTTTATGGAAACTTCGGGGTCATGGTAAAGGCCTACAGTTATATCCTGAGCATGGGGCCGGAGAATCTCAAGAGGGCAAGCCAGCTTGCCGTGCTGAATGCAAACTACGTAAAAGAAAAATTAAAGGGGACCCTGCACCTGCCCTATGACAGGCCGTGTATGCATGAATGCGTCTTTTCGGACAAATACCAGATGGCCAACAAGGTTGCCACCCTGGACATGGCCAAGAGGCTCATGGACTATGGGTTTCACCCCCCAACGGTCTATTTTCCCCTTGTGGTCCACGGCGCCATCATGGTGGAACCCACCGAGACAGAGTGCAAAGAAGACCTGGACCAGTTTATTGAGACATTCGAGATCATCGCAAAGGAAGCCCGGGAGGACCCGGATCTTCTCCACGAGGCCCCGGGGAAGTGCAAGGTCAGAAGGCTGGATGAAACAACGGCGGCTCGCAAGCCTTGCCTTGCAGGATAAGATGAGTTTTTCATGAAGGATCAGCCCTTGGAGATCTTGATCGTCGGGTTGGGTGCCGGTGGGCTTTATGCCTCAAAGAGCGCCCTCAGCTACAATCGGAAATGCCACGTCACCATCATTGAAAGACGGGATTTTGACCAGTTTTCTCCTTGCGGTCTCCCCTTTGTCATCGAAGGGCTGGTAACCGACTTTGATGATTTGAAATACGATGTCCCTGAGATAAAAAACAAACTTACCAAACTCCTCAATCATGAAGTGATCTCTGTTGATCCGCAGGCCAGGACAGTCAAGGCCGCAGATCTATCGACCTCGGGAACAAAGGAGCTTAGATATGATGCATTGATACTTGCAACGGGTGCATCCCCCATCAATCTCTCCACCCCCGGGGCAAGGGAACTGAAGGGAAAAGGGGTCCATTTCGTCTCAGACATCGAGGACAGCAGGGCCCTCCTCGATGCCGCAAAGGCATCCGGAAAGAAAAGGGCCGTGGTGGTTGGCGGTGGCGCTACGGGCCTTGAGGTTGCGGTGGGGCTGAGGAAACTGGGGCTTGACGTGGCGGTCACCAAAAGGACTACCCCCCCGTTCCCCAGGAATCTGGACCCCGAGATGGGGAGGATGATTGTTGAGCATCTGGAGGGCCTGGGAATAAGGGTCCTCTTTGGTAAGGGAATAGACCGCATCAACGGGGTCACCCATGTGGAATCGACGGAGATCTCGGGTGAGACCATCGACTGTGACATCGTGGTCATGGCCGTGGGGATGCGACCAAATTCCAGTTTGGCCGAAACCATGGGCGTAAAAACTACAGAGGGGATGGTCCTGGTGAACAACCGGATGGAAACCTCTCTAAAAGACGTCTATGCGGTTGGAGATCTGGTTCAAACTTATTCCCGAATAGATGGAACCCCCGTTACCATGCAGCTTGCCACATCGGCCTACCGGCAGGGGATGACAGCGGGGATAAATGCGGCCGGCGGAAACAGCCCCTATCCGGGGGGTCTCAATACCCTGCTTACAGTGGTGGGCGGTCTGGAAATCGCCGCTACCGGGTATACCCTGGAGACGGCCAAAAACCTGGGGTATGATGCCAGGGCGGTATCCACTAAACGAGACATAAGACCCCATTACATGCCCAACCCAAAAGAGATGAACCTGAGGGTCATTGCGGAGAGCAGTAACGGGAAGATTCTCGGGGCACAGGCCATTGGGGAAGAAGGGGCCGGTTGGCGGATCAACATCTTTGCCCTGGCCATACACGGCGGCATGACCCTTTACGATATCATGGACGCGGAACTCTCTTACAACCCCCCTGTCTCCCAGATGTATGACCCCATCTCCCAGGTGGCCGAGATCGCCCTCAAGCGTCTCAGGCTCCCGCCCAAAGAATGTGACAAGGTCTTTTTTCCCGAAACAAGACAACCCGAGTAGGACTAGAAAAAGGACACCAAAGTGGTGACGCACACACGGGGAGAGAAGAAGTGGTTTTTGACCGAGCTTCCGGTTGTTGATTATGGGGAGGCCCGGGATCTCCAGTTCAGGCTTGTGGCTGAAAGGAAAGCAGGCGTCATTGACACAGACATTGTCCTATTGCTGGAGCATCCCCCTGTTTTCACCCTCGGCCGGCGGGGGGGAATAGAAAACCTTACCGTCTCAAAGGAATTTCTGGAAAAAGAAGGGGTTTCCGTAATCCAGGTGGAGCGGGGCGGGAACATTACCTTCCACGGTCCGGGTCAGATCGTGGCCTACCCCATTTTAAGCCTGAATGAGACACGGCTGAGTGTGACCGATTATGTGGAATGTCTGGAAGAGGTCATGATTCGCACGGCGGCCGACTTTGGGGTCATGGCGGAGAGAAATCCCATCAACAGAGGAGTTTGGGTCGGCCTTAAAAAATTGGGGAGCATCGGAATAGCCGTACGCAAAGGGATCTCCTTTCATGGGATGGCACTCAACGTCAATCTGTCTCTTACGCCTTTTAACTGGATAAATCCGTGCGGCCTCGAAGGTGTCGCTGTGACCTCTCTGGAAAAGGAACTGGAGCAAAAGGTATCCATGGATCAGGTGCGGAGGAGAGTGAAACATCACATTGAAAAGGTCTTCGGGGTTGAGCTTGTCCCCAAAAATCTCTCGGAATTGCCTGAGCTACAAACCGCATTGTCACCGAGAGTTACAAGTGGCTAAAGTAACCTAAAATTTACCTCGTTAAATGCTAAGGGCTTACGCAAAAATAACTTTACATTTTCGCATCCCATCTTCAGGTCATCTTCGGCCGCGCCTCAATCGCAAAATCCTCTAAATAGTACTACTATTTCTGTGGTTTTGCTCAATCGGCGCAGCCAAATCTGACCCAAACCTGGGCGCCAACTCTGCGAA
>JABMQV010000617.1 GCA_013203065.1 Desulfobacteraceae bacterium
ATCCCTGGAATGATTATGGCCGCTGTCAGACTGGATCTCCCCACTCTTTTTCTTTCAGCCGGGGCAATGCTCCCCTGCCGCCTTGGAGATCGCACAGTCGTAACTTCCGACCTCAAGGAGGCAATCGGAAAACGGCGAAACAACGAGATCGATCAGGCGACTTTTTTGCAATGGCAGGAGCGGTTCTGTGCCTCCCCCGGCACCTGTTCCATGATGGGCACTGCCAACACCATGGGGTGTTTTCTCGAATCTGTCGGTCTTTCACCATTCGGCTCTTCAACCATGCTCGCCTTTGATGCCGGCAAGATCCGGCAGGCCCGTGACGTGGGCGAACGTATTGTGAACCTTGCCAGGAAAGAAAGGCCCTTGAGCCAGTTTCTGATCCGGGCCAATCTGGAAAACGGCATCAAATACATCTCTGCTTCCGGTGGGTCCACAAACGCCATCCTTCACCTCATGGCCATTGCCTCTTTGATGAAAACGGACCTGACCCTTGAAGAGTTCAACCAGGTTCAGCGGTCAGTGCCGGTGGTGGCAAAATTTAAACCGTCCTCCCCCTTCAATTTGACCGACTACCACGAGGCCGGGGGGGTGGCGACTGTTCTGAAGGCCATCAAGGACAATCTGGACCAGGATGTGCCCTTTGCCACGGGCGGACGTCTGGGTGAAGCGTTTTCAGCGGCCCAGGAACCGGACGGAGACATCATCAGAATGGCGGGAAACCCCCTGGCGCCGGATGGCTGCTTTGCGATCCTTACGGGGAATCTGGCCCCTTGTGGGGCGGTGGTGAAAAAGACCGGTGTTGATCCATCCATGAAGGTTCATAAGGGACCAGCAGTGGTTTTTGAATCTGAAGAGGAGGTGCGGAGGTTTTTGCTGGAAAGAAAAGTAAAGCCAGGATCGGTCCTCGTGGTCCGTTACGAAGGGCCCAAAGGGGGACCGGGCATGCGGGAGCTTTCTATTCCGGCGGCCATGCTGGTGGGCATGGGTCTCCACGAGTCAGTGGCCATGGTGACGGATGGGCGTTTCTCTGGAGCGACCCGGGGGCCATGCGTGGGCCATGTTTGCCCCGAGGCATGGGACGGCGGTCCTCTGGCCTATGTCCGGGATGGTGATATGATTGAAATCAATCTGCCTGAAAATCGATTGCAATTGCTTATATCGGAAAAGGAGTTTAAACTACGAAAGGAGGAAGTCCCGGATATACCAGACCACCCCGCGCCGGGAGTGCTGGCGGCTTACCGGCAGATGGTTTCCAGTGCCGACTCCGGCGCCCTGTGGCTTTAACCCCTCCCGGCAGCAAGGTACGAAAGGAGGGACCGGCCCAAGAATAGCTTCCCCGTTCGGGAGAATTTCTTGGTTCGGTGTTTCGAAAAAGGGTGGTGTGACAGAAAGACCTGGGAAAAAAGGTGCATACGTGCCGATGATGGAGATGTCAAGACTATCAAAAGTACCACAGTCAAGAAAGGAGGTAGGAGGTCATGGCTGAAGGACAGTTCTTCAAGGCAACCGATCCTCAAGAGGCGTGTGATTTGCTGGCCCAATACGGCGGCAAGGCCCGTCTCCTTGCAGGAGGCACCGATTTAATGGTTGCGGTCAACCAGAGGCAGTTGTCTCCCGAAGTCCTGGTTTATCTGGGGGATTCTGGACTCAATTACATCAACGCCGAGAGTGACAACCTTGTGATCGGGGCGGCAACACCGTTCACCGACATAATGGGCTCAGCTCTGGTGCGAGAGGAGGCACCCCTGTTGGCGGAGGTGATTTCTCACATTGCATCGCCGGCCATACGGAATGTGGGCACCATTGGCGGTAACCTGGCGAATGGTTCCCCTGCTGCCGATTCTGCCACCGCGCTTCTGGCCCTCGGGGCAAGCCTGAGGCTGGTCTCAAAGGCAGGAGAGCGGGTGGTTGCGGTAGAGGAATTTTTCACCGGGCCCGGAGAGACGACACTTGAGCCCACCGAATTAATCCAGGAGGTCATTGTTCCCAAACAGGCCGGAGGGGCCAAATGGGCTTACAGAAAGCTGGGCAAGCGGAAGGCACAAACCCTCTCCATAGTCTCCGTGGC
>JABMQV010000618.1 GCA_013203065.1 Desulfobacteraceae bacterium
ATGGAAGGGGCGAGCAAGGAACTCATGGACAATGAGGAGGTCAAACGCGTATATTTTCAATTGGGATAAGATAACGTGTGCCAATGGGGTGGTACTTTACAAGCCATTGAGGATAACTAAACCACAAAGGGGGGGGACAAAAAGTGAATCTCGGATTAGAGGGTAAAGCTGCTATTGTGACCGGAGCGAGCCGGGGCATCGGCCGGTCGATTGCCACGGGACTTGCCGATGAGGGCTGCAACCTCACGATCTGTGCGCGCGGCGAAGAGGCTTTGCAGGAGACGGCTCAGGCTATACGAGATAAGGGCGTGAAGGTGGAAGCCGTAACGGCCGATGTGATCAAAGAGGACGGCGTCAAAAAGGTTGTAGACCGGGCCATAGGATCTTTTAAACAGATCGATGTGTTGGTCAACAACGTGGGCGGAAGCAATTGGAAGTCCTTTGTCGAACACAGCGACGAGGACTGGCAGAATATAATCGACCTCAACCTGTTCGCTGCCATACGGATGTGTCGCCGGGTAATACCAACGATGGAACAACAGGGGAACGGTTCCATTGTTATGATTTCATCCATATGGGGCCGTGAATTAGGAGGGCCATCCAGCTATAACGCCACAAAGGCGGCAGAAATTGGATTGGCCAAAAACCTGGCTAAAGAGCTGGCCCCCAAGGGTATTCGGGTGAACACGGTAGCTCCGGGTTCGATCCTGTTCCCGGGCGGCGGGTGGGACCAAAGACAGAAGGCCGATCCGGAGGGAATGGCTGTTTTTGTAGAACAGAATATGCCCTTAGGGCGGTTTGGGAGACCGGAGGAGGTCGCCGGTGTGGTTGTGTTTCTATCTTCCAAACAGGCCAGTTTGGTCACGGGTGCCTGTATCAATGTTGATGGCTGTCAAGGCTACAGCCTGATCTGAACTCAGGTAAACTAATCCTTGATAAAGGCTTGGTTAATCTGCTAAAAGTCTAATGTCTGCTAAAGAAACAACCTAATATATCGCTGGAGGATTGATGAAAGAGATTAGCATACATGGAAGAGGTGGTCAGGGATCTCTGGTGCTTGCCCAGTTTATGGCCATTGCAGCCTTGGAGGATGGCAAATACGGGCAGGCATTCCCGTTTCTTGGCGGTGGGGGTGAAAGAAGAGGAAAGCCTATCATGGCCTTTTGTCGGCTTGACGACCGGCCAATTCGCCTGAGATGCAGGGTCAGCAAGGCCGACTATGTAATTTTACAGGACATTACGATCCTGGACGAGGTAGACGTCCTTGCCGGTATAAAACCCGGCGGTCTGGCGCTGGTAAACACCGACAAGAGTTCCGAAACCCTGGGTATTAAAGGAGACTTTACACTATTTGTCTTTTCCGCAGAAGGACTTGCCCGAAAAATCTTGGGCCGCCCCATCATGAACACGGCCCTATTGGGTGCCTTTGCAGCCATAACCGGAGAAATAAGCATCGAGGCTGTTCTCAAAGCGGTTCAGAGCAAATTTCCGGGTGAATTGGGGGAAAAGAATTCACGGGTTGTCCGTGAAAGCTATCAAATGCTCAAAGGAGACTGACTATGGAGATAACAGTTGGAGCGGTGGTCCAGGGAGGGACCTCTTTGGGATATAAGACCGGAGCCTGGAGAGACCAGAGGCCGGTCCTCGATATGGAGCAGTGTAAGTCATGCGGTGTGTGTGAGAGTGTGTGCCCTGACAGTGCCGTTCATGTGGAAGGTGAAACTTATATCATTGACTATGACTACTGCAAAGGCTGCGGGCTTTGCGGGTATGAATGCCCGGCCGAGGCCATCAGCATGGTCAAAGAGGAGAAATAGGATGAACAATACAAGTGTCATGGAGGGGTCCGAGGCGGTGGCTCTGGCTGTAAAGGCGTGCCGGCCCCATGTTATTTCAGCCTATCCCATCAGTCCCCAAACGCACATTGTAGAGTCTCTCGCCAGAATGGTGGCTGGGGGAGAATTGGATTCGCAATACGTTCGAGTGGAGTCGGAATTTTCGGCGGCAAGCGTAATAAGCGGAGCATCGGCAGCGGGAAGCCGTTCCTACACCGCTTCATCGTCTCAGGGCTTGCTCCTTATGACAGAGGTGTTTTACGCGAGCGCTGGTATGCGGTTGCCGTTTGTCATCACCGGTGTCAACCGGCAGATCTCAGCGCCCATCAGCATACAGGTGGACCACCAGGATGCCATGAGTTTGAGGGATTCCGGGGTAATACAGTTTTACGTGGAAAGCAATCAGGAGGCCTATGACACGCATATGGCCGCCTTCAAGATCGCAGAAGATCCGGGAATCCTCCTCCCTGTCATGGTCTGCATGGACGGTTGGATCCTGACCCATTCCTATGAACGCATCACCTTGCTGGAACAGGATGAGGTAGACCGTTTTCTCCCCCCTTTCCAACCCGCCAATTCCCTGGATGTAAACAATCCAAAAAGCTGGGGATCCTATGCAGAAGAAGATATGCTGATGGAGTTCAAATATGCCGTGCATCAGGCCATGCAGTCCGGAAAAAAAAGGATGAAGGAAATCTTCAGCGAACTGGCTAAAATCACGGGTCGGGATCACGGGGGACTCATTGAGGCCTATAGGGCCGAAGACGCAGAATTCATCCTTGTTGCGATGGGCTCTGTTACGGGAACGGTCAAAGAAGCAGTGGATGAACTCCGCTCCGAGGGCAAGGCAGTGGGTCTTGTCAAGATTCGCTGTTATCGGCCATTTCCCTATGAAGACATCCTTAGCGCCATCAAAGGGGCTCGTGCAGTGGGGGTGATGGAGGCCAATTTTTCCATGGGAAGCGAAGGGGCTGTATCCATGGACCTCAAGGCCAAACTCTGCGGAAATAAGGATGCGCCCCTGGTGGTGAGCTTTATTGCGGGTTTGGGGGGGCGAGAGATTAATATAAATACAGTCAGGAATATAGTAGAAGAACTGGCGGGTTCGGCCGATTCGGACGTCCTTCCGTTAGGGTCTCACTGGGTTGGCCTAAACACAGATATCTTACCAAAGGGAGTCGAGTAATGCGTACGCAGAATCTTTCAAACGATCAAGAGCTGTTCGTCTCAGGGCACAGGGCCTGTCACGGGTGCGGCATGTCCCTTGCCGTCAGACACATCTTAAAGGCTACGGGGAAGGACATCATTGTTGTCACACCCACCGGTTGTCTTGAGACCTTTACGTCTCCCTATGGATACTCCCCGTGGCGGGTGCCCTGGATTCACCATCTTTTTGAAAACGGTCCTGCCATCGCCACCGGCGTTGTTGCCGCCCTCAAGGCCCAAAAAAGGGAATCGGAAAGGGTTGTGGCAATCGGCGGAGACGGTTCAACTTTTGATATTGGGTTCGGGTCATTGTCCGGGATGCTCGAAAGGGGAGACGATGTCCTTTACATCTGCGTTGATAACGGGGCCTATATGAATACCGGTGGGCAAAGAAGCAGCGCAAGCCCCATCTTCTCATCCACCACCACTGATCCGGCAGGAAAGGAGTCACTTGGAAAGCTGCAGAAGAAAAAGGACCTCCCGACCATTATTGCCGCTCATGGGGTCCCATACGTGGCCACGGCTTCTGTCGCCTATCTCAAGGACTTGCAGAAAAAGGTCAAAAAGGCCATGGGGTATCATGGAGCCCGTTATATTCAGATCGACTCTACCTGTCCATCCGTATGGGGTTTTCCTTCAGATCAGACCCTGGAAGTGGCACGGCGGGGTGTCCAGAGTGGACTGGTCCCGCTTTTTGAAATGGAGGACGGGGAAGTCACCAAGGTCAGGAAGATCAAGAAGAAGATCCCGGTGGAAGAGTATTTGAGAACACAGAAGCGCTTCAAACACATGTTTTCAGATGCCGGCGGGAGGGAAGAAATCCAGACGATTCAGGCCCTGGCTGATTCAAACATAGAAAGATATGGCCTCTTGAAAAAGACGGACCCGCAAGACGCCGAGGTTCAAGATTGAGCGGAAAGGGCTTCAGATGATACTGGATAAATTCAGGGTTGACCAGAGCGTGGCCATCGTGACCGGCGGGAGCAAAGGGATCGGGAGGGCGATCACAGTGGCGCTGGCAGAGGCCGGTGCCGACATCGCCGTTGTCAGCAGAACGGATCAACAGGATCTCAAGGAGGCCGTTACAGGCCTTGGCAGGCGGTATCTACATTATGAAGCAGATCTGACTGAGAGGAAACAGGCAAGGGAAGTCGTGCCGGCTGTAGCGGAAGAAATGGGAGATGTAAATATCCTGGTTAACAATGCAGGCATCATACGAAGATCCCCGGCTTCTGAGTACAGTGAAGCAGATTGGGATGATGTGCTCGAAATTGATCTCACCGCCGCCTTTATCCTGTCTCAGGCTGCCGGGCGGATAATGCTGAAAGCGGGCAAAGGAAAGATCATCAATGTCGGATCTGTCTTGAGTTTCCAGGGAGGTATAAATGTCCTGGCCTACGCCGTCTCAAAGCATGGAATCGCCGGGTTGACAAAGGCCTTATCAAACGATTGGGCAAGCAAGGGCATCAATGTCAATGCCCTGGCGCCTGGTTTTATTGAAACCGGTTTTACCGAACTCCTGCAAAAAGACCCGGAACGATCAAAGGCTATCATTGGGCGTACACCTGCCGGCCGATGGGGTGTCCCCGACGACATTGCCGGGGCTGCAGTATTCTTGGCTTCACCTGCCTCGGACTACATTCACGGTGTGATCCTGCCGGTGGATGGGGGCTGGATGGCCTGGTGAGGTTCGGAAAGAAGCTGCGAAGTCGTTGCCTGTGGCTATTGCACCACCAGAGA
>JABMQV010000619.1 GCA_013203065.1 Desulfobacteraceae bacterium
ATAAGAGGAAGGAGAGCCCCATTGATCGGCCGGGTCTGTATGGACATGTGTATGATTGACGTCTCAGAGATAGGGGATGTCCGAATCGGAGATGAAGTCGTCCTTTTTGGTGAAAATCCGCCCGTGAACGAAATCGCGGATAAGATCGGCACGATCAATTACGAGGTGGTCTGCGCCGTGGGGAAAAGGGTCCCCAGGATCTATGTTCAATGATGACTGCAAGATGAGTAGACCTTTATGCTAGGACCTAAACACCGGATTTGGTTCCGGAGAAACAACAACTTTTGAAGGGAGGTCGAGGAAATGAACACGCGTGAATGGCTCATGACAGAGAAAAGTCTGCTTGATCAGAATGTGGACTCTTTCGAAGACTTATCACCGGAAGAAAAAGAAAACCTAAAGCTTGTAATGACGGAATTGAAGGGATGGGCTACCCAGAGCGTTGACATGGTTCTTTCGGTTATGGCAGAGGATGGCGTGTATTATGACATAACCGGTGAACCAGCGGTAGGGCACGACGAAATCAGGGAGTTCGGGGTTGGGTGGGTGGATGCAGTTCCTGATTTTAGACCCTTTATCGAGGCGTTTGTGGTCCAGGGGAACAAGGTTGTCAACATGGGCAGGATCAGTGGCAGCATGCAAAAAGAATTCTTTGGCATGCCGGCCACCGGCAAGAAATTCGACTGCCAGTACTGCCAGGTTGCCTTTATCGAGAATGGAAAGATAAAATATGTAAGAGACCACTGGAATCTTGTGGATATGTATCACCAGGTCGGATGGGATTGTGCCACCTTAAACAAATAGGATCCATCTGGATTTTGCCTTGGGAAGTGGTCTATCCCTGGCAATGTTTTAAGTTGTGCGGATAGAATTTGTTGTTTAGCAAAGTTTCAAAAAGTTGGCCAAGGGTGGAGAAGAAGAAATATTAACTTTTGGAAGGAGGGCAAGAAAATGAAAAAATTCGTTATCCTGTTTCTAACTATTGGTCTTATGGTTTCCCCGATGCTTTTCGGCGGAGTTGGAACTGCCCAGGCAGCAAAACCCATAAAAATAGGCACCATCCTGAATTTAACCGGTCCTATTGCCTTTATCGGTCCGCTTTTCAAAAACGGTATCGTAATGGCACTCGAAGAAGTGAACTATACGGTGGGCGGCAGAAAAATTGAATTGATCCCGGAAGACGCTGCGGCAGACATGAATGTTTGCCTGGAGAAGGCCAAAAAGCTCGTGGAGCGGGATCAGGTCCACATCATCATCGGGCCGCTCATGGGCGATGCCCACATGGCCATAGCACCCTATCTCGCCAACAAAAAGGTCCTCACCTCCAGCTTTTACTGTGGTGACCTTGAGCTTACCAAGTATAAGAATTGGTTTATCTACCCGACGACACTTGTGGGACTCACAGCCCCTGTAGGTTACTATGCGGCCGAACTGGGTCACAAGACCATGATCACCGCAGGTACGGACTATGCGGGCGGTCACGGCTTTATCAAGGGTATCAAGATGGCCTTTGAGGAAAAGGGCGGAAAGGTGGTCCAGGAAGTATGGTGGCCAGTGGGCAATAAAGATTTTGGCCCTTACCTTTCTTCCTTGAAGAAGGCCGATACCATCGGATATTTTGTGGAAGGCCCTTCAGCCGCACAACTCTTCCTGTCCCAGTATCACGAATTTGGGGTCAAGACGCCCATGTTGGGGACCACCCTGGCGGCGGATATGCCTCAACAGATCACCTCCCAACTGGGTGATTGGGTTCTGGGACTAAAGGGGCAGGCACTTTATATGGCGGACATGGATACCGCCATCAACAAGGCATGGGTCAAGAAGATGACCAAGCGATTTGGCCAGGCCCCTGGTGGCCTTGAGGCCAATTCCTATGCCATCACCAAGACCATCCTTGCCGCACTGAAGGCCACGGGCGGTGATGATTCGCTCGAGAAAATGTGGCCCGCCCTTCTGAAGGTCAAGATCGATACGCCTCAGGGGCCGCTGGCAGTCAGCCCGGAGGGGGTTGCCCTGGTGAACAATTATATCGTGGAGCTAAAAAAGAGGGGTAATCAATACTATTGGGATCCCATAAAAACCTATAAAGCAGTAGAAGATCCAAGATTGAAGAAGTAATTATCCTCTTGGGGCGGTGGGACGCTTGTCCTGTCCGCCCCTTTTTGAGGTGAATTCCGTTACCGTTTGGGGATACGCAATGTCCTGGTTCGTCATCAACCTCCTCAATGGGATGTCTTATGGTATGGTGCTCTTTCTCATCGCCTCGGGCATGTCTATTGTCCTCGGCGCGATGGGGATCACAAACCTGGCGCACGGGGCCTTCTACATGGTCGGCGCCTTTGTCGGCTGGACAGTAGCGGTGAAATGTGGGGCCACGTTCGGTCTCGGCATTTTGGCGGGGGGGCTTTCTGCCGGACTGGTGGGGCTGGCCATAGAACGAGGGTTGTTACGTCATCTCTATAAACAGCCCAATGAACAGGTCCTCTTGACCTTTGGCTTTGTCTATATCTTGAGCAACGTGTGCCTGTGGGTCTGGGGGGGATGGCCCAGAATGCCCTTCACTGCAAAGTTTCTGGTGGGCTCCTTTGAGATTATGGGCAGAGCCTACCCAAAGGCCCGAATAGCCATAATTCTGATCGGGCTCATTCTTGCCGTTGGGTTGTGGTGGTTACAGGACAGGACCCGGATGGGTGCGATTGTCCGGGCAGGAATGGATGACAAAGAAACCACCATGGGGTTGGGGATCAACCTGGAACTGGCCTTTGCGGTTATCTTTTTTATCTCTTCCTTTATTGCGGGGGCGGCGGGTGTCATCGGGGCTCAATTGCTGGGCGTCCGGACCGACCTGGGACTGGAGGTGCTTCTCCTTGCTCTGATCGTCATTATTGTTGGGGGCGTGGGGTCTATCCAAGGGGCGCTTTTGGGAGGAATTTTAATAGGAGTGGTTGATGCCTTTGGAAAGGCGGTGTTTCCACAATTGGCCATGTTCACCATGTATCTCACCATGATTATAGTTTTGATTGTTCGCCCCACGGGTCTTCTCGGGAGAAAAATCTGAGAATGGAATCCGCCGGCCACAGAACAGAGCGAAATTCCATAAGGACAACGGCTCCGTATCTGGCTCTGGCCCTGATCCTCGCCATAATTCCCATCTTCTTGTCAACGTACGGTCAGGGCCTTATGACCAGGTTTCTCATATTTGCCCTTTTCGCCATGAGCTACAACGTCGTCTTTGGTTACGGGGGGCTTCTCTCTCTCGGTCATGCAGCCTTCTTTGGCGCCGGTGGATACACGTTGGCCCTATTGAAACTCCACGCCGGGATGGATCTGTTCTGGATTACCGCCCCCCTCGGGTTGCTTGTGGCGACGCTGGTTGCGGTCCTTTTCGGGATCATTGCGTTACGAGCATCAGGCATCTATTTCCTTTTGGTGACCTTTGCTCTGGGGCAAATGCTTTACAGTCTTGCGTGGAATGTAAAATGGCTCAATTCCAAGGGGATGCAGGGAATAACCAATATCACCCTGCCGGACCTGGGTATACCGGGACTCAATCTGGATACCACTTCCTTCTACTATATGGTTTTGATCTGCTTCATTATCAGTTTTGTTGTTTTGTACCGCATTGTCCGTTCGCCTTTTGGGCTTGCCCTTGTGGGCATAAGGGAGGATGAATCTCGAATGGAAGCGGTTGGGTACAATACATGGCTTTACAAGTATACCGCTTTTGTGCTCTCAGGGACTTTTGCCGGTTTGGCCGGCATTCTCTTTGCTTACTATAATTTCTTTGTTTCTCCAAAACATCTGGGTATCAGCACCTCTTTCCTCCCCATGGTAATGGCAATTATGGGGGGGCTCGGAACCTTCTTGGGTCCTGTCATCGGCGCAGCCGTGTATATCTTTGTGGAGACCTTTGCCAGTATCTTCTTGCCCCAGCGGTGGCCGTTGATATTGGGGGGGCTCTTTGTCCTGACCATCATGTTTGCAAGAGAGGGTATAGGGGTTTACCTCTGGAGAATTTGGGGAAAGGTGAGTCATCGTTATGGAATCGCTGAGGGTTGAAGGGCTGTCCAAACAATTCGGCGGTGTAAGGGCGGTTAACGGCGTCACCTTCTCCGTGGAAGTCGGAGATCGGGTGGCAATTATCGGCCCGAACGGCGCTGGAAAGACGACCCTGTTCAACTTGATCAACGGACAGCTTTCAGCAACATCGGGGCACATCTATTTTTTTGAGAAGGATGTGACTGCCCTGCCAACGCACGCCAGGGCCCATCTCGGCCAGGCACGGGCATTCCAGATCATCAGCCTTTTTCAGAAACTGACGGTAATGGACAATGCGTTGCTTACATTTCATGGGACCAGGTCAGGTCGTTTCAAGATGTTTCGTCCGGTTGAGGACTTTACAGATGTGTACAATAAGGCCGTTCAGACATTAAAGACCCTGGGTTTGTGGGGAAAAAGGGATGAGCCTGTGAGCAATCTGGCCTATGGGGAGCAAAGGCGACTGGAAATTGATCTCGGTCTGGCCCTTGAACCCAAACTGCTTCTTCTGGATGAGCCGAGCGCAGGGCTCACCAGAGAGGAAGGCTTGGAGATTATTGGCGTCATCAAGAGCCTTGGATCAGACAACACCGTGCTGATTGTTGACCATGATATGGACCTGGTATTTGAGGTCGCCCAACGCATCATCGTACTCCACTACGGGGAAATAATAGCAGATGGAACACCGGATGAAATTGAATCAGACAAGAGGGTCAGAGAAATCTACATGGGCCTCGAGTGATTCGTCTACCCTTCTGGAGTTGACTGATATTCACACCTATTACGGTGAAAGCTATGTTCTTCATGGCGTTTCCATGGCAGTCAGAAAGGGAACTATTGCGGCTCTCCTGGGACGAAACGGCATGGGAAAGACGACGACCATTCGATCGATCATTGGCTTTACCCCCCCAAGGGCGGGGGTGGTGCGGTTTCGGGGCAAAGAGATA
>JABMQV010000620.1 GCA_013203065.1 Desulfobacteraceae bacterium
ATGATCAAAGGGGTCCATTCCCACACATCCGCAGCCACCACCGCCATGAAGGCCGTGGAAGGCATAAAAGAGAACAGCCAGGGCTTGGCGTTGGCCAGAACAGTCTCGCCGGACATGAGGCCCGCCGACTTGAGGAACCAGTAACCCCATCCAAAGGACACATTATATAGGAAGCGGAACAGGTAACCCACGACAATGGGTGCCACCATCATGGGCATAATAAAGACAACAAGGAAGAAGTTTTCGAATTTGGCGTTGTTGATGAGTAGGGCAACGCTTGTCCCAATGAGCATTTCCAGAGACAAGCAAAAGAGGAAGTAGCCCAGCAGCAGCTTGACCCCGTTGATGAAAGGCTCATCATCGAGAAGCCGGATGTAGTTGTACAGACCGACCCATACGTCTTTCTCTCCAGGGTCCATGGCGGTCTCTTTGAAACTCATGACCACCATCCAGATAAAGGGATAGATGGTAATGACCGCCAACACGATGATGGTCGGGAGCATGAGCCAGAGATGAAAGGGGAGCAGCCCCTTTATTTTGTCAAACAATCCTTGATTCGAGCCGTTTCCCTGGTAAACGGGCAGAGGGGGGGGCATTGTTTCTTCTTTCGGGTGAGCCATAATAATCAATCTCTCTTTTTAAAAAAGGCCTGGCCAGGGGCCATAGACAGCCCCCCAGCCAGGCCGGGAAAAGAGCCTACACGCGGTAAAGCCTGTCGGTTTTCTTCTTTATGGCATCGCAGGCCTCTTTCGGAGACTTCATGTCGCTGACGCATTTATGGATTTCCGATGTCTGAATCTGGATGTACTCGTTGAACTTGACCACCTTGGGTCCCACCACAAACATGGGTTTCCAGATACTCTCCAGGATGGGACCGTAGGTGAGGGCATTGGGCATCAGGGGCACTTCGTTCACCATCACCCCTTTGTCCATCTCAACGGGTTTGGCCAGTTTCTTCATGGGAGCGGTTTTCCGGTCAAAGGCCCTTTTCACGTCCGGTTTCTCAAAAATGGATTTCCGGTTCGGGGTGCCGCCCACATCTTTCAGAACCATGTACATGGTGTCTTCAGAAGTGGACCAGAGGGCGAAAAGATAGGCCGCCTTTTGCAGGTCCTTTTTGGCCCAACGGTTGATGGCGATGCCTCCGATACCGCAGTTGGTGCCGTTCACGGCTTTGCCGCTGCCCACGATCCATGCGGGATCACCCTTGGGGCAGAGGGCATAGGTCGTGCGCCCGCCCGCAGCCTTGGACTGCCTTGGATCTTCCACCACCGCCGCAAACTCGCCGTACTGGGGCTGCATGGCCGCAAGCCCTGTAATATAGGCGGTGTTGGCACCCGACCAGTCGTTGGTGAGGGAGTCGGGATGGGCGTATTTCATGAGTTCCTTATAGTTGCCCATGGTCATGATAGACTGCTCGTCCCCCCACCTGCAGGGCCCAGGCTGGTTGCTGCCGAAGTAATCATCAAAATCCCATTCCAGCCACATGCCGTTTGCGTAGGAGACCCGCTGGTAGTCCAGCTGGCCAGCCCATCCCTCCCGGCCCTGGAGAGCGATGCCGTATTTTACGTCCGGGAACTTCGCCTTCTTGAAGAATTTACAGATATCCAGCACGTCCTTCCAGGTGGTGTCCTTGGTATACACCAGGGGCTTTCCATATTCGGCTTCGAAATTGGGGGAGTATTTTTCGAACAGGTCTTTCCGGTACATCATGACCGCCACGGCGTTATCGTAGGGATAGGCCGCGATCTTGGGGTCGCCGAAAAAGCGCCCGGTGATGTCCAGAAAGCGGTTCAGCCAAACATCGTCCCCCACGCCACCGGGGACCTTGGGCAGGCTCGCGTCCTTCTCGAAGGTGCGAAGGTCTACGGCATGTTTGTAAAAGGGGGCGCCGATGGGCTTGTCCTGGGAGTAGAAACAGGCATAGGCCCCCTTTTTTCCCCTCACGTCGATACCCACCTTTTCAGACACGATATCCAGATGCTCTTCGATGATCTCGATATCGATACCGGTGAGTTCCGTAAACACTTTCACCTTCGATTTGATGGCCGCGGTTGGTGGTGTATCTTCAGACATAAACACAATTTTGGTGCCGGCAAATTGTTTCCATTTCTTGTCATCTGATGCGTGGGCAAGTTGAGTCAAGCTCAACGGCGATTTTACAATAGTACCGCCTACCAGCACCAAACCTCCGAAACCGATTTTTTTAAGTACCTCGCGCCGAGTTAATTCCATCACATACCCTCCTTTTCAAAGTGTTAAAGGTTTAAGAATATTAAACAGACTTGCCCGGCCTGAACGCCGGTGCTTCTGCCCTCCCACAAAATCCAAAGACCTCCCATTTCGGATTTTGTTCACCACTATGTTCAAAATCTCTATAATGTAGCAATATTATTATGTTATTAGATTGTCAAGTGATAATTTTTTCCTGAAACACCAAAATCCGCCCTTGTCCATAGAAAGGCCGTGAGACCCATGGCGGCGTCGATTTTCTTTTCAAAGCCTTGGACTTCAGACCTCAAAGGGTATATAAGGCAGAGGTTCCGAGTTTCGTTTGAACTGATTTGATGAGACACATGCTTTGACTGGCGGCGGTGCTACCTATGGAATGGCACTACACTTTAGCAACCTGATTATGGAGAGCGAACGATGATAAAAGATTTTCTTCATGTTGGTATCGGTGTAAAGGATCTTGAGGAATCTGTAAGGTTTTACACCGAGGTAATGGGGATGGAGGAGGAGTACAGGACCCACAACAAGGGCGAAAAAATAAGCCAAATTGTTGGTGTTGAAAACGCAGATATTGATGTGTGTGTCGTTATGAAAAACAATGTGAGAATTGAGTTGTTGGATTATAAGAATGATGATTTAAAAAAACATAACAA
>JABMQV010000621.1 GCA_013203065.1 Desulfobacteraceae bacterium
CGTCCTCAATTACTTTCACAAGGTCGTTGAAGACCTCAATCTGTCTTTTTGTAAAGGTCTTGTCAGACTCATCAGCAGAGGGGAAATGGGAAAACATGCCCTCCAAGTCCAGGTTCTTGAAGCGGCTTACCTTTCTGGTAAGCTCCAACGCATCCTCCGGCAATACCCCGATTCGGCCCATCCCGGTGTCAACCTTTATGTGCACCTTGAGATGGGTCGATGCTTTTCCGGCCTCCTGATCCAACGCCTCAGCCAGTTCCACGGTTGATATTGCCTGTTCCAATCCGGAATCTATTGTCTTGTAGGCCTCTTCGGGTTGAATAAGCCCCATGACCAGGACAGGAACCTCAACGCCGTTATCTCTGAGCTGCCGGCCTTCTTCCGGTAGCGCAACCCCAAGGCATGTAGCCCCGCTTCTGAGTGCGGCCAGGCTCACTTCAACAGCCCCATGACCATACCCGTCTGCCTTTACCACTGCCATCAAATCTCTTCTGTTTCCTATCCTTTTTCGAATTTCAGCAATGTTGTGGGATATGGCGTTGAGATCTACGATTGCCCTTGTTGCTCTTTCAACGCGATTTCTTGGGTTCACCCGGCGCACAGTGCCTGTGTTTTTGTCCATTGAAAAACTACGCCGTCCCTGCCGGTTTGATGTCCATCGACCCTATGGCCTCACGGACAAAATCGGGTGAACTCCTTGAGTCTTCTGCGAGAAATAATTCATCTTGGCTTGTCGGTTCATATCCCTTTGCCCTGTTGATGGCATTTGTAATATATGAGAGACGGATCTTCTCCATATCGAAATCTTCCACACTCATTTGATCTGCCTTTTCGGGAATGACGATTGTTTTTCCAGGGACATTTTCCGCTGGATTTCCACGTCTTACCTCGATCCCGTTTTCTCTTGCAAAGGTGAGTTGGGAAGAGGGCAGTTTTCCGGCAGAAGTGTACTCTGTTTCCTGAACCACCAGAATCTGATCCCTATCCATTTCTCTGGCAACGGCAATGGCGCCAGCCAAGGATGTATTTCCTGCGGGGCCTCTTTCCATTCCTTCCAGCTTTGCCAACAGCTCCGTTGTATAAAAGACCTCACCCTGTGTAACCAACGCGTATCGATCCAGATAGCGAAGCCCCCGTGCACAGTTTCTCGGAACATCGGTCCTGTCCGGCCAGGTAAGGAATGGGATTCCAAAACCACTGTGTCCCGTGGTAAAAGATTTTCTATTGAAGTCAAAATCGCTGGCCATATGGAGCCCGTGGAGATCCACCGAGACACCCACAACAACGGTGTCACGGCTTCCAGCCTTTATTAACCCGCGCGCCGTTCCCGTAACATTGCCCCCTCCCGCGTGGGTAACCAGTACCATGTCGGGGAACCGTCCTTCCCTTTGCAGAACCTGATTGGCCAGTTCGTATCCGAGCGTTTCTATCCCCAACACGCTTGTGGGAACATAAAGGGAGGCGCTGAAAAACCCGGTATCCTCCAGTACCCGGAGCATAATATAAAAAAGCTCCGGACCTACGGTAAGCTGCCAGACCTCGGCTCCGTAAGCCTCACAGGCCCGCGTCTTCTCGAGGATCTCCGGTTGCCCCACCTTTCGGCTGTCGTAGACCTCCTGAAGGACAATTGCCTTCAGACCGTGTTTGGCGGCCTGGGAAGCCACCGCCGCACCGTAATTCCCGGAACTGGCTGTCACCACGCCTTCATATCCCAACCGCCTGGCATGATAGACCGACAACGCTGCCCTGCGGTCCTTAAAGCTTCCGCTTGGGTTGGCGGCTTCATCCTTTACAAAAATACGGCATCCTTTTCCAGGTGGGGAGATTGATCTGACCAGTTCGGTCAGATTCCTGAGTTCGACCAAAGGGGTCTCTCCGACACCGGTCTGGAGGAAAATTCCCTGTATATCTTCCGGAGAATAATCACAGGAACCCATCAGTGCTTCATAATCAAAGGTGATGGGTGATTTTTCAAACTTTCCGTAATCAATCCCGGTCGCCCTGTTCAAGATATCTTTCTTTCTTGCCATTACTTCTGCGTAGCTATTATCCATTCCCGCTTCTCTTCCCTTCATCTTATTACTCTTCCACCAATTTCTTGACCTCATCCCCGATGGATAGGAGCACCTTTTGCGGGGTGCCAAAATCGTGTTCATATGTCGGATTTACTTTATGGAGAGTTCCGGTCAGTTCTCTTCCTATAAAGGTTTGGATCCTGACTTCATCGCCTTTGTCGGCGCATTTATCCAATAGGAAACCCTTGACCCAATACTCATAGGGTACCCGTTTGGTGGAGGAGGGAAG
>JABMQV010000622.1 GCA_013203065.1 Desulfobacteraceae bacterium
CCCCAATTATTACCGAGATATACAGTGATGATGGCAAAGTGATCGGGAGGTTCTGGGAGGAGAAGAGGATTGTTGTTCCCCTGGATGGGCTGCCAAAACACCTCACCCAGGCCTTTATCGCAGCGGAGGATTCCCGGTTTTTTGAACATGAAGGAGTGGACATTCAGGGGATAATCAGGGCACTCTTCAAGAACCTTGCCGCAGGCAAGATAGAGCAGGGGGGGAGCACCATCACACAGCAGGTAACAAAGTCGCTTTTGCTCAAGAATACCGAAAAGACCTACCGCCGAAAGGCCAGAGAGGCCACCCTATCCATCCAGCTTGAAAAGAGTTTTTCCAAGGAAGAGATCTTATTTCTCTACCTGAACCAGATCTATCTCGGGCAGGGGGCTTACGGGGTAGAGGCCGCAGCACGGACCTACTTTGGTAAGCCGGCAAAGGATTTGAGCCTTGCACAATCGGCGTTACTGGCAGGACTACCCCAGGCCCCGGCAAGATATTCGCCCGTCTCTCATTTTGATCGCGCAAAGGCGAGACAGAAATATGCCCTGGAAAGGATGAGGGAAGAAGGCTACATCAGCGACAAACAATTTCAGGAAGCCCTGGATGCCCCTGTCGGGCTCGACACAGCAACGGAAAACACCTTTGCAAGGGCGCCCTATTTTTCGGAGCAGATCCGGCGGTACCTTCTGAAAAAATACGGTCGCGACCTCCTGTACCGGGGAGGGCTCAAAGTCTATACCACCCTGGACTTGGATATGCAGATCAAGGCCAGAGATGCCCTGACAAAGGGTCTGGCTGAACTGGATAATCGGGAGGGATACCGGGGTCCTCTAAGGCATCTGGAACCAGAAGATATCTATGAGTATATGTCGAAGGCCTTTGATAGGCTTGCCGCATCGCCCCCCCGAGCGGGATCGGTTGCTGAAGGGCTTGTGCTGGATGTGGACGATGGAAAAAAGGAAGTGACTGTCTGGCTGGGAGAGGATGTGGGCCGCCTCCCGGTTTCCAGGATGGAATGGGCCAGGAGGCCCAACCCCAAGGTGCCTTACTACAATCGCAGGGTAAAGAAACCGTCAAGTGTCCTGAAAAGGGGCGATGTGATCCTGGTCCGTCTCTTGAAGAAAGGTACTCCTGCAAAGCCCGCCAAAGGGTCGGGCGAGGCGGTGAAAAGCCGATTTTCCTGGGAGGTTTCTCTGGAGCAGACCCCTGAAATTCAAAGTGCCCTCCTTTGCATGGTTCCTGACACCGGCGAGGTGAAGGCCATGGTCGGAGGCAGGGATTTTCAGGCCAGCCAGTTTAATCGGGCGATTCAGTCCAGTCGGCAGCCTGGCTCCGCCTTTAAGCCGATCATTTATGCCGCCGCGCTTGACAAGGGGATGAGTCCGGTCAAGGTCATTATGGATGCCCCCTTTATCTCTGAGGGAAGTGATGACGGTAAGGTCTGGAAGCCAAAGAATTATAAGGAAGAATTTTTTGGCCCCACGCTCTTCAGGACCGGTCTTATCAAGTCCAGAAATGTCATTACGGTTAAACTATTGAAGGAGATAGGGATTAACTACACGGTTCAGTATGCGAAGAGGATGGGTGTCGAATCCGACCTGAGCCCGAACCTCTCCCTGGCACTTGGAGCATCAGGGGTTTCACTGGTGGAGTTAACAAGGGCCTATGCGGTGTTTGCCAACGGCGGGATGCTGGTTAAGCCCATTTTTATCAAACGGATTGTGGACCGAGGCGGTCAGGTGATTGAGGAAAACCAGCCAGAGGCCGAGAGAGTTATTTCAGGGGAGACAGCCTACGTGATGACCGATCTTCTAAAGGCGGTGATCCAGGAGGGGACCGGCTGGCGGATCAAGGCCCTAAAAAGGCCGGCAGCCGGGAAGACCGGAACCACCAATAACCTGTGGGATGCTTGGTTCATGGGATACACGCCAGAATTGGTGACGGGGGTATGGGTAGGCTATGACGACAGAAAGGCCATGGGCAAGGGGGAAACCGGTTCCCGGGCGGCCAGTCCCATTTGGCTCTACTTTATGTCGGAAGTCCTGAAGGGACGGCCTGTGGTTGATTTTGAGGCCCCTGAAGGCGTTGTTTTTGCCAAAATAGACGCCAAGACAGGGCTCCTGGCCGGCGTCCATTCCAAGAAGACCGTCTTCCAGACATTTAAAGAGGGCACAGAGCCGAAAAAATATTCTCCCAGTCCCAAATCACCAAAATCAGGGCAGTTTTTAGAGCTGGATATGGCCCCCGGGAAATAGCGAACCGGTCCCGTCTCTCATGATGTCAGCCTAAATCATTGATCCCCTTGAGGACCGTGTCAAAGAGTTCCCGGGTGTCATCTTTCTCAAGGCAGGAAAACGCGACCCTTAGGTCTGTCTTGCCCAGGGCAATAAGCC
>JABMQV010000623.1 GCA_013203065.1 Desulfobacteraceae bacterium
CCTTTGCCCGCCGCGACAATTCCGTGGCAGCTCATGAGGACGGCCCGCACGTCGGGTTGACCGAATGCTTCTTTCAGGGATTTGGCAAGCGTTTCACTCCCTTCCGGTGCCTGAGGGATGATCGGCACTCTCCCTAAAATGCGCTTGGCATGTACGGTCCGAAGAGGGATTTCCCATCCAGAGACGGCAAAAGAGGTTGCGTAGGGAGGATGATAATGAACCACTGCTCCTATGTCATCTCTAACGCCATAGATGGCCAGATGGAACCCTATCTCTTTGGTAGGTCTTCCTTGCCCTTTGATTACCCGGCCAGATGGGTCAACAATAAGCAAGTGATCCTCTCTGAGATCATAAAGGGACAATCCGCTCGGTTTGACCAGGAAGGATTTTTGATCCAGCCGGACGCTGATATTGCCCCCGGTGGAGACCTGCATGCCCAGACGAAACGCCCGCTTGCAGATTGCTATGAACTCTTGCCGTGCGGCTGGCCACGAACCCATGATTTCTCTCCACCCCGCCTTTGAGTCTCTTAGGGATAAACCTTCTGGTCATAGACTCCCTGGCCATGCCCGGTCAGAACCACATCCGCTTTGTCGATGATCTTTTCCATGCTTTCAAACATCTCAAAGACGTTGACATAGCGGCCCATGGGGGTGAAAGGCAGGCCCCGGTGTTCATCTGGTTCCAGGTTTGGATCCGCAAAAACGGCATCACCGGCAATCACATAAATACCCCCCTCGGTCTCTATTGCCACGGACTGATGTCCGGGGCAATGCCCGGGGGTGGGGAACAGGGTCACAAAATGGTTGTATTGATACTCTCCATCCACCGTTTCAAACGTCACCCCCTTGAAGGGGGGTTCCACATCCAGGTTCTCCGACTCGTAAGACTTGTGGTACAAGACATGCGGGTCCAGGGCAAAGTCCAGTTCCCTCCGGTGCACCCAGAACGTAGCATTTTCAAATAATTTCATGTTGGCGCAGTGATCCCAGTGCAAGTGAGTAAAAATGACTGTATCAATTTCGCCGGGTGCCACCCCCAACTCGGCCAGCTTCCGGTCAATGCGGGACCCCTCGGGCTGATACGAACCGGGGTGGTGCCAGTCCGCACGGGGAGTCTCGGTCATCCCCGTGTCCACCAAAATTTTCTCATTGCCGTCGGTTACAAAAAAGGAGTTTGTGGGCACATCCACCTCCTGACCATAACCTGCGCCGCTGGTTATGTACTGGCCCTTATCGAGCCGGATAAACCCGGTATTGATGGGGTATATCTTTACACTCATACCATTCCCTCCGATTTTCTTGAAGCCTCATGGCCGCCTTTTCCATTGGTTCGATTTTTTTCTTGACGCGCCTTTGAGCCAAAGTATAATACTATCATAATATCTATGGCAAGTTGTTTTTTCCCTCCAGAAACTGTGCCGATGTTTGCGACAAAACCCTTTTTCACAGCCCTGAGAATAAGGGATCTGTGGTCAATGACAATGATAAATGATGGACGATAAATGATAAACCATCCACGTGTCCCAGATGACGCCGAAAACAGAGATAGCCTGCCGTGACCTTGCTCGATGTCAATAACGTGAGCTTGGCATTTGGCGGGGTCCAAGCGCTTTCCGAAGTTACCTTCACCGTGGAAGAGGGCGAAATTTTTTCAATCATAGGTCCCAATGGTGCCGGGAAGACAACCCTTCTCAACTGCATCTCGGGGGTCTACCCCCCCACTGGCAGCATTCGCATGGAAGGGGTAGAGATGGTGGGGATGAAACCCCACAAACGACCCAAATTGGGCATCACCCGGACGTTTCAAAACATTGCGCTTTTCCCGGCGGAGAGCGTCATCGACAATGTCCTGGTTGGGAGCGACTATATGCTTCGGTCAGGCGTGCTGAGGACCTGCCTCTATTGGACCCCGTTGGGATGTTCAGCCGGTGAGGCAAGGGCGCGAGAAGCGGCACTGGAGGCACTGGGGATTCTGAGCCTGGAGGAGTTTGCGGACGCACCGGTGGCCGATCTCCCCTATGGGAGTCAGAAACGGGTGGAACTGGCCCGGGCAATGGTTGCAAAACCGAAACTTCTTCTCCTTGATGAACCCACAGCGGGCATGACCACCGCTGAAAAGCAGGAGCTGACAGAACAGGTTAAGGTGCTGAATGCCGATCATGGGGTCAGCGTGGTTATGATCGAGCACGACATGGGCGTTGTAATGGGAATATCTCACAGGATCATGGTTCTGGATTTTGGAAAAAAAATCGCCGAGGGTAGCCCCGCTGAGGTGACAGCGAATCCCCAGGTACGTAGGGCCTATCTGGGAGAAGAAGCTTAGCGCTTACGGAGGTTTGACAAAATAGATGGATTACTTTCTGGCCCTGGTAGTCAACGGAATCATTGTTGGGAGTATATACTCCCTGGTCGCCTTGGGGCTGGTGCTTATCTACAAGGCCACAGAGGTCGTAAATTTCGCCCAGGGCGAGCTGTTGATGATTGGCGCCTACATCTGTCTCGAAATCATTGTCAAGACCGGCATGCCTTTTATCCCGGCCTTTTTGATGTCCCTTGGCTTTATGGCTATCATGGCGCTGCTCATTGAACGCGTTGTCCTCAGAAAAATGCTTAAGGCACCGGTCATGTCGGTCATCATGGTGACCATTGGCATAGGCGTCATATTGCGAGCCATTGTCATAGCAGTATGGGGCGCCATCAGCATACCGTTCC
>JABMQV010000624.1 GCA_013203065.1 Desulfobacteraceae bacterium
ATATCAGCCACGCTACGACGACTGGTTTAGAGAGCGCCGGAGAGAAACAGCTGAACCCCGGGATGCCCGAACTTATTGAGAATTTACTAATCTCGGGTGCCGTGGAGTTCAAGAAACACCCAAACGTATCTCCTCATGGAGTTCTTGATCCCATTGCGTTTCTGAGAATTGTTGTGTTAAGATCTTGCCGAATTCCACACAAGGAGAAGTGCTATGGCCAGTAAAGAAAGGAACCATTACGCGAGAAAGCATTCGCCTGACCAAAAACCCAGGTCCGGAATTGCAGGCCCCCTAAAGGAACGTGCCACAAACGGTGAGATAACCTGCGCCTCCGCCTTCGGGCTTGCGGCTGATTTGAAAGAATCGCCCGGCGAGGTGGGGGTCAATGCAGATCTCCTTGAGATCCGGGTAACCAAATGCCAGTTGGGGCTTTTTGGCTACCGACCGGAGAAAAAGGTCGTAAGACCCTCAGGGACCATTTCAAAGGAGTTGGAGGGGGCCGTTCGCGAGGCCTTGATAGATAAACGGCTCCCCTGCCGGTCTGCGTGGGACATCGCCAAAAGGTTCAGCGTAGGCAAGATGGAGGTTTCCTCGGCCTGTGAAGCATTAGGCATCAAGATATCGCCGTGTCAGCTGGGGGCCTTTTGAAACGCACAAAAAAAGGCCACCATCCTCTTGCTGAGGATGGTGGCCCAAACATTGGGGTAATTAGCAGGAGCAAGAGCTACCGCAGGACGCCTCTTGCTTCATATTGGATGCAATGTTAAAACCCGAACCCATGGGGGTATTAACATAATCCACCTTTATGGGCTTTACGCGATCAAATAGTTCCTTTTCAATGATATAGGTAAGGCCCTTTTCATCAAATACCTCATCGTTTTCCCTTGACTCATCCAGAGCCATGCCCAGAGCGGGCCCGGATCAGCCACCTTCGGAAAGCATGATCCTGATGGACGGAATCTCTTCCTTGTCCTTCAGGAAGTCTTTTACCATACCACTTGCCTTTTCTGTAATTTCAAACATACTTACCTCCTCATGGAAATTTCTTTTATGACATTTCAACAATCATATACACTGAGACCGCGCTTGTCAAATAAGGAAAACCGGAACCCGCAACGCTACTGTTGAAATTTCATCCTGCACAGCCACCGGGAAAACGCCGGGGATCCTGCCCCGACTACGGAAGGGCACAGGCCCCTGCCGTCTCTCCTCTCCCGTGGGGCAGTAAAATGAAAAACCACCTATAAATTGACAAATCTGCTGCTTTCAGAAATCTATGGATTTCGCCCCAGCCTTTGGTTCAGCCAGATCAAGACCTTATCAAACTCCTGCCTGAGTTCTGCCATGGCCCTTCCGCGGTGGCTTATGCGGTTTTTTTCTTCAGAGGACATCTGAGCAAAGGTCTTTTCCAAAGGGGGGTAGAAAAACAGGGGATCATAACCAAACCCGTGGGTGCCGATCAAATCGTGGGCAATAACACCGTCACACCTGCCTTCATAAAGGAGGGTTGCACCTGAGGGCACGGAGACCGCAAGAATGCAGGCAAAAGCGGCTGACCTGTCTTCAATGTCCTCCATGGTCTTTAGCAGTTTCAGGTTGTTTGCCTCGTCTGTCGCATCCTCGGCGGCATAGCGCGCTGAAAAAACACCGGGCATCCCGCCCAACGCGCTCACCATTAGACCGGAATCGTCCGCCAGTGCCGGCAACCCCAGGACCCTGGCTGTAAATCGGGCCTTCTTGACTGCATTGTCTTCAAATGTTTCGCCATCTTCCTCCACGGGGGGGATCGGTCCGTAATCCTTAAGCCCCCTTATCTCCACGTCAAAGTCCGCCAGCAGTCCCCTGAATTCGGCTATCTTCCCGTCATTGTGAGTTGCAAGGACCAGCGGTCCATCAAGGTTCATGGGACCCGAATCCTCTTCATCTGTTGCAGGTTTTGTTCGATTTCACGGGCGATCTCCTCAAAGCCGGGTTTTCCGATCAACGCAAACATGGCACGTTTGTAAGCCTCCACTCCTGGCTGGATAAATGGATTGTGGCCCAGGAGATAACCGCTTATGGCTACGGACCTCTCCATCATGTAGTAGAGTTGCCCCAGGTTAAAGGCATTTCTCCTGGGGATCTCCACCGTCATATTGGGGACCCCCCCCTGATAGTGGGCATAGGCCGGGCCCTCCACAACCTTTTTGTTGATGAAGTTCATATCAAGACCGCTATCTACCAGAAAATTCAGACCATCCAGGTCGTCTTTGGCCCCGGGAATCCGGATGCGGTTATCGTGCTCTTTGAGCATGAGAAAGGTCTCAATAAGGTTCCTTTCTCCCTGCTGGACCATCTGCCCGTTGGCGTGGAGCTTCTCCGAATACAGCGAGGGCGAGACCCACAGGCCGTGCCCTTCATGACCCTCACTTTCGGGAAAGAGCTGTTCCATCCACCTTGCGACAGAATAGAGGGGAACCGCATTGGTCGCCACCACCTCAACCTTTTTTCCCGCCTGCCAGGCAGCGTGTCTCATGGCCGCGTGTACCAATGAGGGATTTCGCCAGAAGTCATCCCCCAGGGCGATCTCCCTCATATTCCTGAAACCGGAAACGAACTCTTCTATATCAATATTTGCCATTGCCAGACCCACCAGGCCCACATCGGTCAAAACCGAATACCTTCCCCCGATGTCGTCCGGGATCACAAACGAGCGGTAGCCCTTTTGCCGGGCCATCACTCTCAAGGCTCCCCTGGCCTTGTCCGTTGTCACGAGGGTCAACTCACTGGCCTTTTCCCCCCAGTTCTTCTCCATCAGATCCTGAACGATCCTAAAGGCTATGGCCGTCTCGGTGGTTGTCCCCGACTTGGAGATGACATTTATCCCCACCCGTTTCCCTTCCAGGAGGTCCAGGGTGTCCCGGAAAAAATCCGGGTCCATATTGTACCCCAGGAAATAGATCTCCGGGGCTCCACCCCTTTTTCCCCTGTCCAACTGGTTGAAATATTGATGGGTGAGCGCGTGAAATGTGGCCTCAATACCCAGAAAAGAGCCCCCGATCCCGATGGAAACAAAGGCGTCTACCTCCCCTGCCAGCCCTCTGGTGACCGATTGAATATCACGAAGATGCTTCTTTGTTAGTTCAAAGGGAAGGTCCTGCCACCCTGTCATGCATATCTCACCATCATAG
>JABMQV010000625.1 GCA_013203065.1 Desulfobacteraceae bacterium
ACGGATCCCTTCATGCTTTCCCATGAACCCTGGACCTTTGCCTTTCGGATTTCACCGATCATGGCCTGAAGTTCGGGATTTTTTTCAATAAGTCCTTGAATCTGCAAATTGAGTTCTTTCCAGCTCGCGTTAATCTCTTGCATGTCCAATTCAAAATCCCCCAGGAATGAGAGCAAAGAACCCAGATAGGATAGCAGGCCAAAGTGAGTGGTCCCTTGAAGATAGTAAGGGCAGTGACACCACAGACTGATACACTCAAACCCTCGCTTCAGGCCCTGGAAGTGAATGCTGGAATGGATGGCACCGGGTCCCTGATAGTTAATGGGAATGACGTCTTTTTGTTTCAGTTTTGAAAAGAGTTCCTCGCTCGAGGCAATACCGGAGATTATTCTGTCCGTGTGCAGGACATTATCATACATCCCTCCCAGGGTCACAACGGTCCTCACTCCCAGCTTCTCACATAGAGAAAACAGCTCTTCCACAAAATGCAACCACCGAAGGTTTGGTTCGTTACACTTCAAGATAACAATATCCCTTCCCTTTGGACCGGGGCGGCAGGAATAGAAAGAGCCCCCGGGCGGTGAGACGCCCTTCAAGATCCCTTGCTGTATGTTTACAAAGGGACGGTTTTCGTCATACCTGAAAAAGAGGTCAGGGTTTATCCCCGCAAAGAATTCAGCCTTTAGCTTTCGTATGAGATAGGTGACCATGGACTTTGAAATATCCAGGGCATTTCCCCAACCGTCAAAGCCTGCAATAAGGAGAGGATCTTTTAGCTCCGGGAGTTTTTCTATGTAGATTCCTTTTTCTGCCATACACTTCTTTTGGCATTCAAACTGAAGAATGTCAAGGGGTTCGTTTCTTATTGACAAAGGCCGGAAAATGTATAGAGTATCGCGATTCCGTTCCACGGACTAAGGTCTCAATCGCGGTATTGTCAGTTGGCTGGCCTTTATCCCTGGACCTGGAGAGGCGATGTGCCGTAATTTGGGTGGTGTATTTTTTGAGCGGGTGAGGCGAGGAAAAGGGATTTGAGCATAAGGATTCAAAAAGAGGCGTTAGAGCAGGCCTGTAAAGAGATAATCGAGACAATCTTGTTTTGTCTCCCCAATGCTTATCGCGGCACCGTCTATCGTATCGGGGGACCCCCTGAAATGTTTGCGACAAGGGTCGCTTCTGGAAAGATCGACGATGAGAAAAGGACCATCACCTGGGGGTTACCGGTCAGGTCAGACTACAACCCCCCTGGAAAACCTTGGAGTGACTACAGGGATGAACCGGGGCGACCATCGGAGGCAATGGCATGGTGTGTGGAAAGGCAGAAGAGCTGGACCGCAGAGGACCCCAGGAATGATGAGCGGAGCGTGAGACTTCAAGTGGCGGGTACGGGAGATGATTACCACCACATGGAGCCTGTCATGATCCGTAAGGAGGACTTATATCTCGGTAATAAGGGCACTTCGGAGTATCCCCGGAATTCTGAGGGCAGGATGTTGTGGCAGGGTAGTGACTATGTTGTGGTGGCAGTCATCAAGATCCACTTCCTCCCCAAGACAATTAAGATCGGTAGCCCGGAGACCAAGGCCATAAAGAGGCTATCCAGTGCCTTAGGAACAGAACTCCTTTCCTATCAGTTGAGGCAACAATCGGTTGAGGCCATGCACCGGTTGGCAGAGGACAGATTGAATTCCTGCAATATCCTGGCGGATTCGCTGAGGAACGCGATTACCAAATCAGGATTCATCTTTTCTCTCATTAAAGGGGAACTGGGGTTCTTGAGGGCCCAATGGGAGGAGGTACTGTTAGAGCACTCTGACAAGAGGCTAATGAAACATGACGCGGTTCAAGCCTTAAATGAGGCAGCCATGGAGGTGGCGGGAATCCCTGAAGCAGAGAGGGGGGAACTGGTTGACCTACAAAACAAGTTTTTGAACCTCTCGCTTCCTCCGGAACGGGGGGAGAATTGGGTGCGGATGCAGATTGAGGAGAGATGGGAGGCGTTGCTTCACAAGAGCCCCCTGGATGAGGAATCCGCCAAAGAAATATACCAATATATGGATCAATTGAAAGCATCTCTCCATCTGGGTAAGGATCCGGAAATTATCGCAACTTACAACAATGTTCCGGAAGGCTTGAAAGGGGAGTGGGTCGATCTGATTTACAGGAACGCGGACCGTATTGACTTCCAGCTGTTAGACAGATTAATCCATATCCTCCAGGAGCCCTCTCTGGTTTTGCCCCATCAGGAAAAGTCCAGAAAAAGCCTTATTCGACTGAAAGGGCTGGCAGAGATCATTGGACAGTTAGAAGAGAAGACCAATACGGTGCTTCGGCAAGTGCTCAATGGTCGTGAGGATGTGTCGACGGCCTATTCCTTGAACAATAAGACACCCTAGTCCCAATCTGGAGCGATTGACTTCATTCCCGGGAGGTCCTCTCCATTCCCGTCTTCCAGAAATTCCACTTTTTTTCTAGGGGATAGATTAGACCGGAACATTATGTTTTCCCTCCTGAGGAAATCTTGGTATAATAAAGTATCTTAAAACAGTTGCGCCTGTAGCTCAGCTGGATAGAGCAGCGGA
>JABMQV010000626.1 GCA_013203065.1 Desulfobacteraceae bacterium
ACAAGATGCCTTTGGAGTGGGGCATGACAGACGGAGTGGTCCTGGATTTCAGGAAGTTCCCCGACGGGTATCGGGTGAGTCCTGAAGACGTGGATGAAGAACTGGAGAGGATTGATTACCGGGTGAAACCCGGTGATGCCGTCCTGGTTATGACCGGTGCCGACAGGTACTGGGGGACGCCCGAATATCTCCTTAAAGGCTGCGGGATGGGGAGGGATTCCACCCTGCACATCCTCAACATGGGGGTCAATGTGGTGGGAACGGATGCCTGGAGCTGGGACCGGCCGCTTCCCTATATCGCCAAGGAGTTCGAGGAGACCCGGGACTCCTCCCTCATCTGGGAGGCCCACTTCGCGGGGATCGAAAAGGGCTACTTTCAGCTTGAAAAGCTGACAAACCTTGATAAGGTTGCGCCCCATGGTTTCACATTTATCTGCTTTCCCATCAAGATAAAAGGGGCCTCGGCTGGGTGGGTCCGCGCAGTGGCAGTGATAGAAGAAGAGAGATAGGAGATTATGAAAAAGAAAAGGGGAGTGGGAGACCCAAGATGACAAGGCTTTATCTGGTGCGTCACGGCAAGGCTGCGGCGGCCTGGGACGCTGATTATGACCCGGGTCTCGACGATATGGGTCGGGCCGAAGCAGAGAAGACGGCACGTGCCCTGGCCTCCCTCGGGCCCCTGGAGATTATATCGAGCACTCTTGCCCGTGCCCGGCAAACTGCAATGCCCCTGGCAGAACGATGGGGGGTTTCGGTCAAAATAGAAGAGCGGGTCGGGGAGATCCCTTCACCCGTAAAAGGCCTCAAAGAACGCGGAGAATGGTTGGGAGATTTGATGGGGAAGAACTGGTCGGCTCTGCCCCGGGATCTCCATGCGTGGCGGAACGGCGTTATGGAGGTCCTCCTCTCCCTGGATAGGGAGACAGTGGTGTTCAGCCATTTCATTGCAATAAATGTGGCGGTTGGTGTTGCCACGGAGGATGATCGGGTGGTCAGCTTCTGGCCGGGTAATGGGTCGGTGACTGTGGTGGAAACCGACAACGGTGTCCTGGCGTTGATTCAACGGGGAAGCCAGGGTGAGATGGAACTCCTTTGATCGGAGAACTTGAAACAAGCCGCATACATGGCAAATGACCAATAGCCAATTCTTGCTTAGGCGCTGCAAAAAGGAGGTAAAAAATGGAGAAATCGTTACTGAAGGAGCTGTGCGATAATCTGAACGTGAGAGGCGGGTCTCTGCCTGCCATGCAGATTCCCGAGATGTTCGAGCTGTTGGAAGAGCTTTTTACTGAAGACGAGGCCCGGGTGGCCTGTAAGATGCCCCCCGTGGCCGCCTCTCTTCAAGACCTGGCCAAAACGCTCTCAAGACCTGAAGAGGAGATATATCCCCTTGTTGAATCCATGGCCGATAAGGGGGTGGTGGCCACCCGGAAAAAAGATGGCGTGATGCTTTACAAGCTCCTGGCCGTCGTTCCCGGAATATTCGAATTTCAGTTTATGAGGGGAGGGGACAGCGACAAAGACCGCCGGCTCGCCCGGCTGTTGAGGGCCTATGCCGATGCCGCCGAAACAGAGGTGAGAAAGGTGATACCCATTCCCGATGATGTGACCCCCTTTATGCGGGTGATCCCTGTGGAGAGGACCATACAGGCCGGGCAGCGTGTGTTTACCTATGACCAGCTTTCGAGCTACATTGAATCCGCCGACGCGATTTCGGTCGGGCACTGCTATTGCCATCATGAGGACTATCTCTTGGACAAGGAGACCTGCGATGCACCCGAATACCGTTGTATGAGTTTCGGGCCCGGGGCGCTTTACACGTCGGAAAGGGGCATTGCCAGACTGATAAGCAAGGAGGAGGCCTTTGACATCCTGAAGGCGTGTGAAGAGAAGGGGCTGGTCCATATGAGTTCCAACACTTCCAAGTATCTCGAGTTTCTCTGTAACTGCTGCAGTTGCCACTGTGGGACGTTGAACAAACTCAACAAGCTTGGAAAGCCCATCTGGGGGGCCAGTTCCGGCTACCTTGCAGAGGTAAATGATGAGGCGTGCGAGCAATGCGAGACATGCGTAGAGATGTGTCCCATGGAGGCGATCTCAATGGCAGCGGAGGAGGCCGCGAACATTGATCAGAATCGCTGTATCGGGTGCGGTGTCTGTGCGACCCACTGCCCGTCCGAAGCCATTGCCATGAATCCCCGCGAGGACGCCTCCCCGCCTCCCGAGACCCCCAAACACCTTCGAAAGGCCGTCATGGCTGATTTTGAACGGGCTATGGCAGAAAAGGGATAGATAGGTGATTCTGAATGATACAGGGGA
>JABMQV010000627.1 GCA_013203065.1 Desulfobacteraceae bacterium
GCCCTCACAATCGCTGGCCATATTTCCATTGTGGACGTCCGAATCGGACTAACGTACACAGCAGTGCTTCTAAACAATGGCCAGTTGGGAGTAGCCTACACCTTTCATAGAAATTTAACGGGAGGGTGCAGCGTTCTACAAGGCCTACGCCCGTTGGCGGGAAGGTCGGCACCTGAATTGCTTGCCCTGTTTGACTCAACTGAGAAGGTGGAATTGGCAGTTGCGCTGGCCACCTCCAATGCCCTTTCCAATAGCATGAAAGGGCATTACCTGGAAGGTGATGTCTTAGAACATCTTGAACTCCGCCCGGACGATAGGGTTGGTATGGTCGGATATTTTGCACCGTTAGTCCCTTTGTTGCGAAAAAAGGTCTCATCCCTCAAAATATTTGAGCAAATCGATGAACCAAAGGGAGACCTGCTACCCGAGAGGGACGTTTACAAATACCTGCCCCAATGCCAGGTGGCCCTGGTTACCTCGACAGCCATTGTGAACCACACGATTGACGGACTTCTTGATGCAGCTCATTCATGTCGAGAGGTAGTCCTGCTTGGAGCTTCCACACCGCTTGTTCACGAGCCCTTTGCAGACACACCAGTGACATTCTTATCCGGAGTAGTCGTAACCAGGCCTGATGATATAATGCGTGTTGTCAGTGAAGGAGGGGGCATGCGGCTTTTCAAGAATTACATCAAAAAGGTCAACATCTCTCTCAAATAGTAGTTGACTCCCAAGTTACGGCGGTAGAGTGGAATAGATTCGGGTGGTTTGAATAAGTGTAGAAAAGGAGGTCTATTTTGGCTAATTTCTTGTTTGTACTGAGCCGGGATGACAATGAGGCAGCGACAAGGTGTTTTCAGTTTGGCAAAATCGCCCATTCAAAAGGGCACGAGGTTGATGATCTGTTTCTGATCGACAACGGCGTATTATGGGCCGATTCAGACAGGGATTTTGAGCAGAAAACACCAACCGGCGATTGTCCGGATGATTACCTGCCCTATTTGGTTGAGAATGATGTCCCGATAGGGGTCTGAATTCCCTGTGCAAAGGCCCGTCAGGTTGACGAGTCAAAATTCTTCTCCAACATGGTCCTGGACGGGGGTCCCCATCTGATAGATCTGGCTGCTGAAGCCAAGGTCTTTAATTTCTAATTCGAATTTCTTGATCGAAAAAACAGGGTTTTCGGTCAAGCACTAATGACACAGTTGTACGTGTTTATTAACTAACGGAATTGAAGGTTGGGAATTGCCCCAAAAACAAACATAAAGAGAAAAAGGAGGTCAGTCATGTACAGGAAAACATCTATTTTCATTTTGTCTTTATTTTTGGTCCTCGGATTCTCCGGGTTCGGTCTTGCAGCCAAGGTACCCGCTCCGGACAAGGGCGGGGACGGATTCAAGGCCGCAACTTTGGAACAATCCAAAAAACTTCACCAGGAGGGTGCGACTATCGTTGCATGCCATAGTCACACAACCGATTTCATGAAGGGTCATCCGCCCGGCACCATCCACATCACGTGTCTGGTTCCAAAGGATCACAAACGCACGGATATGCCTTTGGACCAGGTTGACTTTGACGTTGCACAGCTTCCAAAGGATAAGAACACACCCATTGTCACCTATTGCGCGTCAGACACATGATGGAAATCATATCACGCCGCCAGGCTGGCGGTTGCCAACGGCTACAAAAACGTCTACTGGATGAGAGACGGGATCAAGGGGTGGAAAAAGGCAGGGTATGCCACGGTAGGCAACCCGGAACTTCTTAAGGTCCTCATTGCAGTGAACAAAAACGATTTTGCCGCGCTCCTCGTCACCGAAGAGGATGCCAGAAAGCTGAAAAACTGCACATTTGTCGATTTCCGCGATAAAGCGAAATTTGAAAAGGGCCATATCAAAGGGGCCAACTACGTTGATTACAGCAACATGTTTTCGAAACCGATGATGGAGGAGCTAAACAAGAGCAACAGCTTGATCATCATTCACGATGTCCCGGCCGTCGCAGGCGTCATTGCCGCGACGCTCAAGCTGATGGATTACCCGGATGTCTATATCCTCGAATAGATAACGCAGTTCGCCAATTCGACTGTTAGGGGGGGCCGGGAACAGGTCTATTTTAGCTGCACGGCCTCATCTGATAAATGAAATGGGGCGGCACACCAACACCGCCCCATTTCATTGCCCACTCACTGTTAACCCCTCTTTAGAGGTGTTATCACCTTTCAAGACATTGCTATTCCGAAGGGTTTTTTTCTGACGTTTCGATACGCTGGCTGATCTCATCTAACGCACGTTTCAGAGAGTCTATCTCTGCCCTGAGCATATCGACCCCCTCTCCTTGGCCGCTCGGGTACTCATAACCGTATGCCGGCGCAAAACCACCCCTTGAAGTGGGAAAGAATGCTCGGGGTCCAAAATCCCGGCCATATCCTCTACCCTGGGCCGCGCCTCTTCTAAAACCCGCTCCCCGGCCAAAACCCCGGCCATATCCGGCGCCATATCCGGTCCTGGCAGGGTTGCAGAATCCACGACCTCCGCCAGTCATCGGCCCCTCTCCATGAGGCCCTGTACCACTAAATCCAGGCATGCAAATCACCTCCTTTCAAAATTTTGATGCGCGACCGCGCCGCCGCCTCCGTCTGTTCGGCGGCATATCAAAGTCACCGCCTTCGATTCTCAGGACTTTTCCCATAACCAAGGCTTCAGCCACAACCCTTCTCGCTTCGCCTAAAATCCTCCCAAAGGTCTGACGAGAAACACTCATCCGGTTAGCGGCCGTCTCCTGGTCCAGGCCTTCAAAATCGTTCAGCCGGATCGCTTCCAGCCCTTCAACGGGAAGGACCACCTCCTGCCGCCCCCATGGCGGAAGTCGGTTGGGCTGAAACCCATCTACGAGGGGGGGGACTTGAACAAACCTGCGTTTGCGGGGTCTTGGCATCATTTGCTCCTCTCTATTATGAGCTTACGCTCATAATATAAGAAACATCCTTTTCTTGTCAACCATCTTTTTGAGCATATGCTCAAAATAAGATCGGTCAGACGCATTTTTTCCGGTCAGCATGCCTAAAATTCCTGAAAACAAGGGGGTTGAAAAGCGACGGCAGATCGCATCACATATTTTTGCTGATAACTTGGAAGCGATTGAGAAGGAAAGCATCGCCCCCGATCTGAGCGGCCGTGGCCGATCGATTCCAGTTGTTCCTTTTCAGCGCCTCATATATGAAATTTCGCTCAACATCCGCTCAACATCGTTCCACGAAACCTTTTCTTGACAGGAGCAAAAACTGATCACCCTATCAGCTTTCTCAACTGGCATAATTATTGCTTGTTTTACCGGGCAAACAGCACAGAGTGAATCAACATAACGAACGTCTAACCCCTGAAAAAGAAAGGGGATGGCCGAGACGGCAGGGTTAGGAGGTATTTTATGCTCAAGTTACTGTTTGATCTGGCTTCAAGTCTGGCCGTACACGGAAATGTGGAAGTGTCGTGGGCAGAATCAGGGGAAAAGGCCTTGGACATGATCTCAGGCACCTCGGTCGACCTAATGGTGGCGGATGAAGAACTTGGGGATATGACGGGTCTGGAGTTGGCAAACCGGTTAATTCGGGTGAGCCCGATGACCAACTGTGCACTGGTAAGCGTCCTTTCTCCCCAGGAATTTCACGAAGTTAGTGAGGGTCTGGGGATCATGATGCAGTTACCGATCAAGTCGGACAGTGATTATGCCGAAAAATTATTGAACCATTTGAAAGAGGTTCGGGGGCTTGCGGGAGACCTGAAGGAAACAGACAAATGATCGAGTACGCCTATTGGTTTCTTCTCGGCGCCGGGGTCCTTTTCGTTTTCCTCGCCGTATGGGTCGCCATCTATTTCTGGTTGACCCCACATATGAAACATCCTGACGGGAAGGCTCGCATTACCGGCAAATGTGGAGATACGATGGAGATATCCCTGAAATTCAATGGGGATAGGGTTGTAAAAAGTTCTTGCTCGACTGACGGGTGTGCCTATAGCCTCAATTGTGTGAGTGCTGCCGCAGACCTTGCAAAGGGGAGAACCCCGGATGAAATCCTGGACATTGATGCGGATCTCATCCAGGCGTCGGTGGGGAGGCTGCCGAGGGACCAAATGCATTGCGCCTAACTGAGCACAGAGACCTTATATGCCGCATTAGATGATTATATGTTGAAAAGAGGTAAGCATCGTCAGCACCTTAGTGCGCCCCCCAAAGGGGGACGCGCTGACGGTTAATCAGGGTAACAAGACCCTGACCGATTGGCAGGAGATTATTTGAGATTCAAGGTGTTTCTGACCAGATTCTTTTCATGTTCATAGTCGATCACCCGCTGGAGCATGATCTTCTGGGCCATGACCGGTCCGGCCCCGTGCCATGTACCGACCCCATGCTGACCTGCTGTCCAGTTCTGAAGAAGTTTATGGACCTTCATGATGTTTTCCGTGGGCTCATCAGAACCAAAGCTGTAAAATTCTTCAACGTAGTCCTTGACTTCGGGGTTTTTCAGTTCTTTGATCGAAGGC
>JABMQV010000628.1 GCA_013203065.1 Desulfobacteraceae bacterium
ATCTGATCCCCTTCTCAAAGGTTTCACATTTCTCTCGGCAAAGCCGATTTTTGTAATCGTCAATAACGAAGATGAGGATGAGGCGCTGCCGGAGTGGGATCACAGACCACAGGGCGTTGATCCAATGGTGGTCCGGGGCAGGCTTGAAATGGAGATCGCCTCCCTGCCACCCGAAGAGGCAGAGGAATTCCAAGAGGCTTACCATATTCAGGAATCTGCCCTCGACCGGGTCATCAGGAACTCCTATCAGATACTTAATCGTATTTCATTCTTTACTGTCATCTCTGACGAGGTCAGGGCATGGTCCATAGATGCGGGCGCGCCGGCTCTGGAGGCCGCAGGGGCGGTACACTCGGATATGAAGCAGGGCTTTATCAGGGCAGAGGTTTTGTCCTTCCAGGACCTGAAGGTACAGGGGTCTTTTCAGGCGGCCAAAAAGGCCGGGCTGGTTCGGTTGGAGGGGAAGGAATACGAGGTGAAGGACGGGGATATCTTTAATTTTAGGTTTAATGTGTAATCGGCGAGGTTTGTCGCATGGATAAGGTAAAGATAGGCGTTATCGGGGCCGGGGGATATGGCGGGTGCGGGGCGATTGAGCTCTTTTATAGGCACCCCGACGCGGAGATCAGGGCCCTCATCGACACGCAGGACGTGGGCAAGTCCATAAGCGATTTATACCCGCATCTGAAGGGTTTTTGCGATTTGCCACTTATGGCACCGGATGATCCGGACTGCCCCGGGGATTTTGATGCGGTCTTCTTTGCCACCCCTGATGGGGTGGGACAAAAGGAGGCATCTCCCTGGCTTGAGAAAGGGGTCAAGATCATCGACTTTAGCGGTGATTTCCGTTTCAACGACCCGGAAACTTACAGGGGCTACGCGGACAGGATTGGCCGCACCCAAGCGCATCTGTCCCCTGAATTGCTGCCCCGGTCGGTATACGGTCTGGCGGAATTGCACCGGAAAGAGATTGCCAGCTCCGACCTGGTGGGTAACCCAGGCTGTTTTGCGGTGAGTTGTATCCTGGGGCTTTCCCCCGCGATCGATTCAAAGCTGATTGAACCGGAATCGATCATCTGCGATGCCAAGACCGGGGTATCGGGCGCCGGGAAGACTCCAACCCCCACTTTTCACTATCCGGCCCGCTACGAATCCATGAACGCCTATAAGATATCAGGGCATCAGCATGTGTATGAAATCGAAAGGGAGCTGGGCATTCTTGGCGGTCAGGAGATCAAGATCACCTTTACCCCTCACGTGGTTCCCTTGACCAGGGGTATCTTGACCACCATATACGCCCGGCTGAAAGAGGGATCAGACCTGGAAAGGGTGGAAGATGCCTATCGAGCCTTTTACAGGGACGATCTTTTCGTCAGAATATTCGGAGGCGATGAGCCCTTGGTCAGCGTCAATGTGAGGGGCAGCAATTTCTGCAACATTTCCCTAAACGTAGACGAGCGGACCGGAAGATTGATTGTGGTGAGTCTGATCGACAACCTGATGAAGGGTCAGGCGGGGAGTGCTGTTCAAAATATGAACATAATGTTTGGGCTTGAAGAGTCTTCAGGGCTTCTTCACCCGGGGATGTATCCCTAACAGGCGCAGGGCGCAAGAGGTACGGCGCCAGAGATCACTATCTTATACACACCTTTCTCACCTGTGCGAGATCCGTAATTCCGAGACAAACCTTTCGGATTCCATCCTGCATCAAGGTGGTCATACCGTTTTCTATCGCTTGCTGCCTCAAGTCGACCATCTTTGCCCTGTCCTGGATCAGCCCTTTCATCTCGTCCGTGCCCACAAGAAACTCATGGATGGCGGTTCGGCCACGGTAACCCCGGTTACTGCATTTCGGGCAGCCTTTGGCCTGATAGAGAAAGAAATCATCATTGTACTGAAATCCCAGGGCGTCAAAATTGCCGTCATAGGTCCTGACCAGGGATTCAAATTCTTTTTCGGAAGGATGGTATTTTTCCTTACAATCCCCGCAAAGGGTTCGTGCCAGGCGCTGGGCAAGGACTCCCAAGAGGGCATCAGCAAAATTAAAGGGGTCCATTCCCATGTCAAGCAGACGCGTAATCGTCTCAGGGGCGCTGTTTGTGTGGAGAGTGCTGAGGACCAGATGCCCGGTTAGAGAGGCCTCAATACCCATTGAAACGGTCTCTTTGTCACGCATTTCACCCACCATGATCACATCGGGGTCTGCTCGCAAAAAGGCCCTCATGGCCGCTGCAAAATCGTATCCTATCTTGGGCATGACCTGCACCTGCCGGAGACCATCTTGGGTAATCTCCACGGGATCTTCGGCCGTCCAAATCTTTGTCTCCGGTCTGTTGATATGGTGCATGGCCGAATGCAGGGTGGTCGTCTTGCCGCTCCCGGTCGGGCCAACCACCAGCATCATTCCATAAGGCTTTGTGACCAGATC
>JABMQV010000629.1 GCA_013203065.1 Desulfobacteraceae bacterium
CATAGCAAAGCTGTGACCATCAGCACAGCTGAAGGTTTAAGGGATTAATCAATCAAGCAAATCCTGTTATCCTGTCAAAAACAATTGAACGGTTACGAAAATTGAAAATGGAAGTTCAAAGATGCCCAAAAAATACACGCACGATTTGAACAGCGAAGTAAAAAGCATCTCCGGATGGTATAAACTCCATAAGGAAGGCAAGATAGATCACGGGGAAAAGGAATTTCTTTACGCCATAGGCGATGCCGTGGTGGATTCCTCCTGCTGCGGAATGGGCGGGTGCCGCTATGCGATTGTCCCGGGGTCAATTGTGAGCTGGAAATCCGGAACCAATGAAAAGGGCCTTTCCACATCCATTGTGGAACCTGTTGCAGACGAAAAGCTAAAGAAGGAACTCTCCCAACTCCTCTCCAAAATGGAAGATGTGACTCAGGTTCAATTTTGGTAGGCCTCTCCTCATGGCTTATCCGCGCCTATTAGTGCCAGCGCCTTTTCGACCATCCGGTCAGCCGTGATACCAAACTTCTCATAAAGGACCTTGGCAGGGGCGGAAGCTCCAAAGTGATCCAAACCGACCACCTCACCCGTCCTCCCCACATATCGGTGCCAGCCCTGTGGTACCCCCGCCTCAATGGCGACTCTGGACTCTATTTCGGGGGGAAGGATCTCAAGACGGTACGCTTCAGACTGCTTCTCAAACAGCTCCCATGAGGGCATACTCACCACCCGCACCCCCACCCCTTTCTCCTCAAGCCTCAGTGCCGCGTCAATGGCAAGGTGAACTTCGGAACCCGTACCGATTAGAATGACATCCGGCTTGCCGTTTTTGGCATCCCTAAGTATATAGGCGCCCCGGGACAATCCTGTTGCAGGTGCGAATGTGTCTCGATTCAGGACCGGGACGCCCTGCCGGGTCAGGGCCAGTGCCACGGGTCCGTCCGTGGATTCCATGGCGATCTTCCAGGCTTCGGCGGTTTCGTTTGCATCACAGGGGCGGATGACCGTGAGATTCGGGATCGCCCTCAAAGCGGCCAGATGTTCGATTGGCTGGTGTGTGGGGCCGTCTTCGCCGAGGCCTATGCTGTCGTGGGTAAAGACGTAGATGACCTTGAGGCCCATCAATGCCGCCAGACGGATCGCAGGGCGCATGTAATCCGAGAAGACCAGGAAGGTACCCCCGTAAGGAATCAGGCCGCCGTGAAGGGCCATGCCATTCAAGACAGACCCCATCCCATGTTCCCTCACACCAAACCGGAGATTACGCCCGTGGGGTGAGTCGGCCTGAAAATCCTCCGCCTCCGTAATCACTGTCTTGTTTGAGGGGGCCAGGTCTGCGGATCCGCCCAACAGGTTCGGGACACGGTTTGCGATGGCATTTAGTATCGTTCCCGATGTGACCCTGGTGGCAGTGCCTTTGGGATCTGGGGGGAAGGTAGGGATATCTTCATCCCAATCTCCAGGCAACGCTCCTTCAGACCAACGCTTGAATTCCCTGCTCAACTCGGGGTAGACAGCTTTGTACGCATCGAGATCCGCATTCCACTGCTCCTCCAGTTCCCTGCCCTTTTCAAGTGCCTTCCGGAAATATCTCAGCACCTCATCATCAATAAAAAAAGAGGGTTCAAGGGGCCATCCCAGATTTTCTTTTGTCAACCTCAACTCGTCTGTGCCCAGCGGTTCCCCGTGTGCCACGGCCTTATCCTGCTTGTTGGGGCTCCCATAACCGATATGCGTCCTGACGGCGATCAACGAGGGTCGCCCTGTCTCTTCCAGGGCCAGAGCAATGGCTTCTCCTATATCCTCCAGGCTGTTCCCGTCTTCAACCTCCAGCACCTGCCATCCATAGGCCACAAAACGGCCCACCCGGTTTTCGGTAAAGGCAATGTCTGTGCTCCCTTCAATGGAGATATGGTTGTCGTCGTAGAGGAATATGAGTTTTCCCAACCCGAGATGTCCGGCAAGAGAAGCGGCCTCGTGCGATACACCCTCCATCAGATCACCGTCGCCCACAATGCCATACGTGTAGTGA
>JABMQV010000630.1 GCA_013203065.1 Desulfobacteraceae bacterium
ATAATCGGCGTGGCCGGCAAAGTGGACAAGATCGAAATTTCTTATCTTTTCTCGGATCAAGTCGGGCGTAATATTGTCAGATCGTAATGAGACGCCGATGAAATCCCTGTATTCATCAAGGTAATCACGTATCTGAATCCCTTCTTGATATGCCCCTTTCAAATCTCCCTCAGGATCAGCTAACAGGAGCATCTTCAGAGGCCGACCTAATAAACGTGTCTTGATGCCCTGGATGCTCTGTCGTGTCTTGACAAATCGGCCCATGCTGAATCGTTGGCAGAGAAACTCTTGACCGTCATAGAGCAACTCCCACGGGACCTGAACCAGTTGGTCATCTATGCTCAGGCTCAGGTGCTCAGCCTTGCTTTCTCTTACCCTCTCTTTTATGTCTGGCGTGAATAGTTCATCAGAGAAGACCTGGCCGACCTCTCTGAGCTTTGTGAGAATGTCGCGAGAGATTCTGCCTTTTCGATTGGCTTGATTCAGAATTTCCACCATATCGTGGTTACGGGTCTGAATCCTCTCTATGGGAATAGGGACTTCTTCATAACGGCGAACCGTACTTTCCTCGCCCGCTGTCTGCTCATAGGCGCTGATCCTTATGTGATTTTCTTCCCTGGTCACCTCCAGGTGGAGTATGCTTGTGGGCGGTCTGACCTCTCTGGCAGCAATATCTTTACCAGCTCTCACCTTTGCCTCGGGGTCAAGAACAATATCATCATCTCTCCAGGCAACCCGATAGAGTTCCAGGGGTTCGGCTTTTCCTTTCGCCTCAAATGTTCCGTGAAATCGGCAAATAATGTCAGCATTGTCTCGAATTTCCTCATAGACGTCTTTCGATATCAATATCTGATCCGGACCTGCTTTCGATTCAATGCGGGAAGCCACATTGACCACATCTCCGGATATAAGGTCTTTGTCCATCAGGATTTCGCCCGCGTTGATTCCGATCTTGACATGAATCCTCCCCGCGGGTTCTGTTTTAAGGTTAAATTCATGCAGATCATGTTGTATAGCCACCGATCCTTTAACGGCCGACAGGGTATCAGTGAAAGATGCCATAATCCCATCACCCATTATGTCCAGAACCTTGCCTTCGTTCCTTTCAATAGCCGGCAGCACAATGTCTTGGTGTTTTTGGATCCAGGCCCGTCCGCTGATATCCCCCCTGGTGTCCGTATAACTCGTGGAACCGCAAACATCGCTGAAGAGGATCGCCCTTTTTTTCCGGAACCTCTCCGTAATAATATTATCAATACGGCTCCTCTCCCGCATGATTTCTTCAATGCTCTCCGGCCCAGGTCCTGATCCCTTGGCGTTATTTTCCGCCATTGCAAGACTCCTTGATTTCAAAAGGATAGGCTCCCAGTCTTTCCCCGCCCCTTGAAAAGACGAGGTTGTAATGGCCAAAAGGGATATCCTCAAAAAGAGTATAGTCTTCGTTCATTAGAGATGAAATAATATCTCTATCAGACCTTCTTAACGTAGCCCTGATTCCTTTTTCCTGCCGATCGCCCTCTGGCAAGCTGATACGGATGTGGGCTTTGTTATAACCTGTGTTTTCAATTTCAATTTCCGCTTTAACCCCGTTAAAGGATCTCAAGATTTTGACAATGTCTCCGGGTATGGTTCTCTCTTCACCTCTGACCGGGGAGAGGTGCCATCTTGCTGGTGATATGAGGGGAAAACAGGCAAATAGCCTTTGACGCACCCCATTGACGGCATCCCTTATCCTTTCTCCTAAGGGCCCGTATGGCATGCCATGGCAGCCATTCACCAGACTCACGGCTGCATCCACAACTTGCGGTGGCACCGGCGCTAATCCAGACCGATCCCCCCTTCTGATAACATTCCCTGCAACCGCGAACTCGTTCAAACATATCTCGCAGCCTGAGAGATGCTCCTCAATTTCAAGCCTTTCATCATGAGAAAGGCGGCATTCCAGATAATCGACGAGTATCTCTTCACTAGGACATGGTCTTTTCATATTAACCTCCCTTTAAACCTCTGGAGTTGAAATCTTCAAAATTGATCCTTGGTTACTTTAATAGACACCATTAAACCAGTTTTCTTACACGCCGTTCTCTGAACCTATTCTCTTTTTAGGGGTGGTAGTTGACTGAAAAGTCGCAGAAACAGGAGTAGATTTGATGGCCCGGTTCAACCATTGACGCATTCGTAAAAAATCAGAATCTCACGCAAAGGCGCAAAGCTCGTAAAGTTAACTCGTTAACATTAAAAGATATTCCCTTGACGTCTTTGGGGGA
>JABMQV010000631.1 GCA_013203065.1 Desulfobacteraceae bacterium
CCCTGGTTTTACCACCAGCTCGAATTTAGAAAAAATTGGGTGGAACCATGCAGACACGCGAAACCTGTATTTCGAAGATGTAAGGGTACCGAAGGAGAATCTCATTGGAACCCGGGGAGAGGGATTCAAGCAATTTCTCAGCGTCTTAAACATCGCACGGATTACCGTAGGCGCCACAGCCCTCGGCCTTTCCCAGCAATGTTTGAATGAATCGCTTAAATACGCCAAGGAGAGGGCTCAATTCGGCCAACCAATCTCCAGTTTTCAACTCATTCAGGCGAAACTGGCTGAGATGGCAACTGAAATTGAGGCGGCCCGCCAGCTTATGCACTACACGGCTTGGTTGTTTGAGAATGGAAAGCGATTCGTCAAGGAAGCCAGCATGTTCAAGTTGTTTGTCAGTGAAGTGGCGAGACGTGCCGCGAATGAGGCTGTACAGATACACGGTGGGTATGGATACATGATGGAGTATCCGGTAGCGAGGGCCTTTAGAGACTATAAGGTTATGGAGATCGGGGAGGGGACCTCTGAGGTTCAGAAGTTGATCATAGCGAGAGAACTGGGTTGCTGAACTGTAAGTGAGCGAGTGAAGATCAAGATGAAAAAGCCTTTCTTTGACCTGAGTGGCAAAGTCGCCCTTATCACGGGAGGCACCAGAGGCATCGGCAGAGCTATGGCATTGGCCCTGGCTGAAGCTGGCGCCAATGTGGTAGCGACGAGCCGAAGTTTGGATCACGTTCAAGGGGTGACGCAGGAAATCCTGTCGTTGGGGCGGGAGTCAGTAGTGGTCACAACGGATGTGACACGGGCCCATGAACGCAGACGGATGGTTCAAAAGACCTTAGAGGCGTTTGGCCGGATAGACATCTTTGTGAGTAATGCTGGGGGTAACCCTTTGTTCAAGAGACCCGAGCACACAACCGAGGCAGAGTGGGACCATATCATCAATTTGAACCTTAAGGCCTCTTTTTTTTGTTGCTTGGAGGCAGGAAAAGAGATGATAAGACAGAAAAGCGGGCGGATCATTATCATGGGGTCCATATTCTCACGGGTGACAGGCCCCAGAGTCGCGCCTTACACTATCGCCAAAACGGCCCTCTTGGGAATGACCAGGGCCTTGGCCCTGGATTGGCATAAACATAATATCAGGGTGAATTGTCTGGCCCCAGGTTATGTGGATACCGATTTTACCGCTGATGTAATCAAAAACCCTGCCCTTTACGAGGCCAGTCTTGAGGAAATCCCTCTCAAGCGATACGCTAAACCCGAGGAAATTGCCAAGGTCGCCGTGATGCTTGCCTCAGATGCAAGCGACTACATGGTTGGGGAGACCATTTGGGTGGATGGTGGATATGCCATTCATTGAGTCTACTTGTATAATAAGTTAACTCAGGAGGGAATAGGCTATGAACTTCGCATACACAGAAGAAATGCAGATGTACAAGAAGATTGCCATAGACTTTTGCGATAGGCATATCGCTCCTACAGCGGGAGAGTATGACAAAAGTCGTGAGTTTCCGTATGAAGTTCTAGAAAAAATGGGTAAGGAAGGTTTCATGGGGATCAATGTACCTGAAGAATATGGCGGCTTAGGCCTGGACCACCTCACAAATGCCGTGATTGTGGAGGAACTGGCTCGGGCCTCGGCCACGATCGCTTTAATCCATCAGGTTCATCGTGTTTGCATCAACCATCTGATCAATTTTGGAAGCGACGAGCAAAAACAGCGATTTCTGCCAGGATTAGCGACAGGCGAACACTTGGGGGGCTTTTGTTTTACCGAGAGTCAGACTGCTTCAGATCCCATGGATTTTACATGCTTCGCAGAAAGAAAGGATGATCACTACGTCGTAAATGGCGCAAAGGGATGGGTGACGAATTCAGTAGCAGGGACGGTTTTCGTTGTTTTCATGCGAATAGCGAAGGAGAATGCGCGAAATTCCTTTAACAACTTCTTGGTGGAGAAGGAATTTCCTGGATTTACCGTAGGTCCGCGGTATCGGACGGTAGGCTTTTGTGCCTCAACAACCTGTGATTTCAAATTCAAAGACATGAGGGTTCCTATGGAGAACCGACTGGGTGAAGAGGGAGAAGGATTGGCCCATATCGGGAAAACGATACATTGGGGACAGGCATACCTCGGCGTAATTGGAGTAGGTATTGGCGAGGCATGTCTGGAGCAGGCCGCAAAATATGCAAAGCAGCGGGTTATTTCCGGGAACCCCATCATAAAGTATCAATTGATCGCCCAGAAACTAGCAGATATGTTCATTGAAATCGAATCCGCACGCCTGCTGTGTCATAAGGCGGTATGGATAATCGAAAACGGCATCAACCCGGCGTTGAACAGTCGGGCTGCCAAGGTCGCCGCAGGGGAGGCGTGCATGAAAGCGGCTGTCGAGACCCTGGAGATTATGGGCAGTGCCGGTTACTGTGATGAATATCCGGTAGAGCGGTATTTTAGAGATGCCAAATTTATCGCCGTTGGCCTGGGGCCGGCGGAGATACAACGGATTAACATGGGACGGGCAATAGAAAAGATTTATTCATGATAGTTTCAAGGGAGACCCGGGAATCTTGAATATCGTTGTATATCTTAAATTAGAGAAAAATTATCGGGCATATGCCAAAGTGGATGGATCTACGTGTGAGAATTGCGGAATCTGTGCGAAGATTTGCCCCTTTGACGTACCGGATAGTATTCAGGATGGCTCTACGGAAATCTCACCCGAAACGTGCAAGGGCTGTGGTGCCTGTGTCCCCTACTGTAAGACGAATTCCATTCACATGCACTACACCCTCAATTCCAAGCCTTACGAACCGGGCAAGTTTGCGTCACTTGGCCTGAGATACCCCTTGGACAGAAACGCCATAGAGGCAGGGCTTGCCCTTCGCGATGAACTGGGCGGTAACGTCCGGATTTTGGCGGAAGGGTCTCCACGGTTTGAGGAATCGGTAAGAGAGGCGTTGGTCATGGGGGCTGATGAAGGCATCCTGCTCTGTGACAGGAAATTTCTGGGTTCGGATCACTGGGCATCATCGATTGTCCTTGAGAAGAGCTTGAAAAAGCTGGGAGATTGTGATCTGTTGATAGCTCCCCAGCGAAACGGGTATGGGGAGCAGCTCTTGTGTGTGGCGTGGGTAGCTGAGCGTCTGGGCATGTCCTACATGCCCTTTGTGACCTCCATTAAGCCCGCTGGGGATAGCCTGATTGTGAGACGAAATGGGCCAACCAGCCTTCTTGAACTGTCTGTTTCCCTACCCGCTGCCGTGACCGTGGAGCGCGGTATTAATGAACCCAGGGGATTATCCCTTCTGGCTGCTTCTCGCGTCATGGGCCGGAAAGTGCCGTACTGGACTTCCGAGGATCTGAATACGGAAGACAATCAAACAGGGGAGCTGGGGTCTCGCCTCAGGCTCGCACGGGTGCAGGCGCCTCCCAAAAGGAAGACAAAAAGGAGGCAGGGGGGGCAGATTTTGAGGGGATCTCCTGAGGTGTTGGCAGAAATCCTGGTCGAACGTCTTAAGGAGTGGCATGCGCTTTAGGTAACGCAACAGGGGGAGAGCGACGTGGGTTTTAATACAATTAGCAGAATCCTTGTGGTGGCAGAGGAAGAAGGCTGCGACCTCGCCCGCATCTCAAGGCAATCGGTAGGTGCAGCCCTGAAGTTCAAGGCCGAGTGGGGAAGTCAGGTTTTCGCTTTCTTGCCTTTGAATAGGAATGGCTCTGCTGTTGCAGCGCTGGCAAAATCAGGACCTCAGGGTGTCTACCAGCTTGAGCATGCCCTGGCAAATAAGCATCCCTATGAGGTGGGTGTGGCGGGGCTTATCCGGTTGTTCGAAGAGGTGGAGACGGACCTGGTACTTTTTGGGGCCTCAGAGTGGGGAATTGATATGGCGGCGAGAACCGCTGCGAAGTTGGGAACCGGGCTGGTTCACGGGTTAATTGATTTAGAGAGAAGTCCTGAGGGTGAAAATGTAGTTGCTGTGTTTATGGGGTTTGAGGAGCAGCTCATCTGCAGAGCTCAGTTTAGGGGGCCAAAGCCCCTCATTGCCACGCTCAAACCAGATGTTTTTGTGCCGGCAACTGAAACCGATAGCGCCTGTCCGGTGGAAACGCTAAGCTTTTCGTCAGGTACGGGGAACACCGGGATTTCAGTAATCCGTAGCCTGCCATTTCAGCCCCATATGCCGGATTTGGAAAGCGCGGCCGTGGTGGTTGCAGGAGGTCAGGGGATAGGGGGTAAGGAGGGGTTCGCCATGCTTGAGGATCTGGCACGGCTGTTGGGTGGTGCGGTGGGCTGCACCCTTCCTCCGGCTGAGCAGGGTTGGGTGGATAGGGAGCTTATGATTGGATCTACCGGGAAGACCGTTCAACCCAAGGTATATATTGGATGCGGCATTCACGGAGATGCTTACCACACCTTGGGTATGGATGCGTCGGAAAATATCGTTGTGATCAACGACGATGATAAGGCGCCTTTTTTTGAGTTAGCTACCTGCGGACTCCTTGGCGATCTGCATGAAATTGTTCCTCAGTTGACAAAGAGAATCACGACTGAAAAAGGCCCTTCATAGCGAGGCTCAAGCCGGGAAATCTAGCAAGGATTGGAGGAGGAAACATGAAAAAGATCAGGGTGGGAGCTGGTTCAGCATTCTGGGGAGACATGTTGGAACCTGCTATCGAACTCGTGGAGAAAGGAAACATTGACTATATTGGCTTTGATCACTTGGCAGAACTGACCCTTTCCATCCTTCAACGGGTTAGGGCAAAGGATCCTGCCAAAGGCTATATTCCCGACATTATTCCCTATATGAAAGCGATTCTCCCGCCTGCCTGGGAAAAGGGGTGCAAAGTGATTACTAACGCGGGCGGGGCAAATCCGGAACAGGCTGCAGAGGAAGTCATAAAAATTGCCAGGGAAGCTGGTATGAAGGGAATGAAGGTGGGCGTTGTCACTGGTGATGATGTCTTTCCGAAATTGAACGAACTCTGTGACAAAGGTATAAAGTTTCCAAATCTGGATACGGGTGAGGAAGATTTGGACCGCATCAAAGACCGAATCGTGGCAGCAAATGCCTATACGGGGTCGGGTGCAGTCATTGATGCCCTCAAAGGCGGCGCCCATGTGGTGATTGCGGGAAGAATATCGGACAATGCACTTTATGTGGCGCCTGTCATGTACGAATTTGGCTGGGATTTTACCGAAGCAAATGTTGATCTGATCGCTTCAGCCATTACCATGGGCCATATTGTTGAGTGCTCGGAATGCTGCACAGGAGGGATGTCCAACATTTGGCAGGCCGTGCCTGAACCCTGGAGGATAGGGTTCCCCATAGCTGAATTTTATGAAAATGGAGAGTCAATCATCACGAAACCTCCGGATACGGGTGGGCTGGTCTGTGAATGGACCATAAAAGAGCATTTGGTCTATGAAGTCCTTGACCCGAGAAACTATATCATGCCCGACGGCGTTGCCGATTTCACCACAGTAACGGTTGAAGACGCTGGTGAAAATCGCGTGAAGGTCAGCCAGGCAAAGGGCAGGGGTAGACCAAAGGACTTGAAGCTCTGCATCGGCTTCAAAGACGGTTTTATTGGGGAGGCCCAGATATTTTTCCCTTGGCCTGACGCATTGGAAAAGGCCAAGAGAGCGGCTAACATCGTAAAAGAACGCTTTGATATGATCAACCTTGACGCAGAAGAGGTGCGCTTCGATTTTCTGGGGGTTAACACCATTCTCGGTGAAACTGTTCCGGTAGCGGACTTGGACTATAATGAGGTAGGACTACGTGTTGCCGCCAAAGCCCAATCTTTTGAGGAAGCAAATAAGGTGAGACGGGAGATAACTCACCTCTGGACCATCAGCAGTGTTGGAGCACATATGGGAGTCCCCAGCAAACCAAGGCCTGTTATTTCATTATGGCCCACCCTAATTCCGAGGGATGAGGTGACCCCTGAATTCGTTATTAAGGAGGTTTGATCGTGAAAAAGAGAGTGCGATTAGAGGAAATCAGTTTTGCAAGATCCGGGGATAAAGGGGATACATGTTCTGCCGGACTGATTGCGAAAACATCACGCGCCTATAAGACCTTGGTTGATGAAGTGACCCCGGAAAAAATCAAACGTCATTTTGGCAGCATGGTAAAAGGGAGCGTGGAACTTTATCCCATGCCAGGCGTAGAATGTCTTCACGTGGTCTTGCGAAATGCCCTCGGAGGCGGATCAACAAAGACGTTGCGATACGATCAGACAGGAAAGGCCATGGGACAGGCACTTCTTCGGATGGAGGTGGAAGTGGCGGATGATGTATTGACCGAAGCAAGACAGACGATGGAAAGGATCTATCATAAGTATGGAAAGGCATGGGGATGAGATGAAGACTGGAAGAGAAATGAAATACGAGAACATCCTGTATAAAGTTGCCGAGGGTATCGCAACGCTTACGTTGAACCGGCCCGAAAAACGCAACAGACTGAGCATTCAGACTCTTTCGGAGATCATTGATGCCCTGGAAACGGCCAAAGATGATGATGAGGTCAAAGTTATCATTATCACTGGCGCAGGTGATAAGGCCTTTTGCGCCGGCGCAGACATCAGGGAATTCATAGGTAACTCAAACCTCGACAATAGAAAGCAGTATGAGTTCTATGCAAAATTGTGCACCGTCTTCAACACGCTTGGTAAGCCTTCAATCGCTTCCGTGAGAGGGTGGGCACTGGCTGGCGGGTTTGGGCTTGCCATCTACCCGGACATTACCATCGCCAGTGAAGATGCTAAATTCGGGAGCCCGGAGATAAACGTGGGCGTTTGGCCGATGATGGTTTCAGTCAGTCTCATGAGGGCGGTGGGACGAAAAAAGGCGATCGAGATGATGTTCACCGGCGACATCATCGATGCCAGAGAGGCACAGGCCCTTGGCCTTGTTAACAGAGTTGTTTCGAATGAAGCACTAGAAAAAGAGACACTGGCTCTTGCCGACAAGCTCAAGGAGAAAAGCCCTGCGATCATGAAGCTCGGGCGAGACGCTTTTTACACCATGATGGACATGGAGTTCAACACCGCCATAGAGTATCTCAAGGAGATGATTGTTGTTTTGCTTGGAACAGAGGATGCACAGGAAGGCTGCAAGGCCTTTGTTGAAAAGAGAAATCCCGTGTGGAAGGGTCGCTGAGAGGGAGGTATAGAGGGTTGAGTTTAGAATTGACGGAAGAACAGGCACTCATACAAGACACGGTCAGAAGACTTGTACGCAAGGAGTTAGAACCTGTGGCTGCCGTAAATGATCAAGAAGAGACGTTTGCAGCCGAGTTTCTGGAACACCTTTCAGGCCTTGGATTGATGGGGATAACAACGCCTGAAAGCTATGGCGGCTCAAACGCCGGAACGGTGGCTCTTTTTCTGGTCCTTCAAGAGATTGCCCACGCCTGCCCTGCAACCGCTTTGGTGGTCTCAGTGAACCACCTCGTCGCTGCAGTCCTGCTGACCTATGGAACAAAGGGTCAGAAGGATCGTTTTCTTAGACCCCTGGCAGCCGGACAGTCCCTCGGCGCCATTGCCTTTACAGAGCCAGTGGGGGGGAGTAACCCTGAGATCCTTGAGTCCGTTTCTACGAAAAGAGGTGATCAATACTTTTTGAAGGGAACCAAACAGTGGGTCACCAGCGGCTCGCGGGCGGGAATCGTTCTGACTTTTGCACGGCTTCGCAACCAGGACTCCAGTGAGGATAGGGGGCTGAACGCCTTTGTGCTCGAGAGAGACACCCCCGGCCTTCATGTGGGGACCCTTGAGAAAAAGATGGGCATTCGTGCCTCCGACACGGCGGAGTTAATTTTTGATGACTGCCCACTTACAAGAGAGAATCTCCTCGGCAATGATGGTGAGGGTGTGGAGATCTTTAATCAGGCCTTGAACAGTGGTCGCATAGGCGTGGCTTCCCAGTGTATAGGCATCGGGCAGGCCTGCTTGGACGAAGCCATTTCCTTTTCAACCGGTCGGATTCACAAGGGTAAGAGCATATTCAAGTATCAAGGCATTCGTATGATGATCGCAGAGATGGCGACTGAACTTGAGGCTGCCCGATACCTGACACTTGTTGCATGCCAGCGAAAAGATAAGGGCAAGGAACATACAAAAGAGGCCTCCATGGCAAAATACTATTCCTCGGAAATGGCCAATCATCTGGCCTATAAGTCCCTTCAGATTCATGGTGCCCAGGGGTATTCGAAGGATTCCAAGATCGAACGTCTTTATCGGGATGCACGGGCAACGTCCATCTATGAGGGGACCTCAGAGGTACAAAAAATCATCATTGCCAGAGAGGTTATCAGGCGTACATCCTGAAAGGCAGGTTCAGGTGCAGCAATTGCCCAGTTTACATAAAACAGGAGCCAGAAATACCTGTGACAAGCCGGCCGTGACATGTGGTATGGTTTCTCGAACATGAGAAAGGGGAGGCA
>JABMQV010000632.1 GCA_013203065.1 Desulfobacteraceae bacterium
GGGTAATCTCAGTCACCGAATAACAGGATGTACTCGTGGCGAGAACCGCTTCTTCCGTCACCAGGCCTGAGACATCGGAGAAAATCTTCTTTTTGAGATCCAGGTCCTCCAAGACAGACTCAATGACCAAATCCACATCCTTCAGAAGGGTCAGCTCGGTACTGAGAATCATTCGAGACAATATAGACTCTTTTTCTTCGTTATTGAGGGTGCCGGATTCAATGGCCCCGTCAAGAGATTCAATCAATTCAAATCTTCCCCTATCGAGGGCCTGTTCATCTACATCCCAGACAGCCACCGGATAGCCTGCCCGGGCCACAACCTGAGCGATCCCGCTCCCCAGTCCACTAAAACCTGCAATGCCGACCTTTTTTATCTGCATAATTTTTCCTCCATCAGGCGCCAAACATCCCGGCCCCTTTGTATTCATAGAATCCCTTCCCTGTCTTACGGCCCAGATACCCGGCATCCACCATACGTCTCACCAATGGGGGGGGCCAGTACCGGGGGTCCTGAACCTGCTCAAACAGGGCCAGCGATACCCTCAGCTGGGTATCCATCCCGATATAATCCAGGAGTTCAAAAGGGCCCATGGGATACCCCAGCCCCAGTTTTATCGCCTTGTCAATGTCCTCCACCGAAGCCAGCCCATCCTCATAGGCCTTGATACAGGCATTATTGAAGGCCACAATAAAATGGTTCAGGATAAAGCCCGGGGTCTCCTCGGTGGTAACAAGGACCTGGTTGAGGGCTTTACCAAACTCCATGGTCCTGGCATAGGTCTCATCGCTGGTCTGAAGTCCCCGGGTCACCTCCACCAGTTTCATGACCTGGGCCGGCAGACAAAAGTGCATCCCGATGGTTTGTTCCGGTCTTCCGGAACCCGCGGCGATGGAGGTGATGGAAAGGGTCGAGGTGTTTGAGGCCAGGATGGTCTCCGGAGGGCAAACCTCGTGGGCCCGGTAAAAGACCTGTTTCTTGACCTCCAGATCCTCAAAGACCGCCTCAATGACAAACTCGCACGGGGCCAGATCCTCATATTCCAGGGTTCCAATCAGCTTTTCCCCCATCACGTTGTCCTTCTGTTCTTGAGTCATTTTCCCCTTCTTCACACTCTTGGAAAAGAACCGGTCTATGAGGTCAAGACCTTTATCCAGGACCTCCTGATCTCTTTCAACGAGGATTGTCTTAAATCCTGCCCGAGCAGACACGATGGCTATGCCGGAGCCCATGGTTCCGGCCCCCAAAACCCCAACGCTCTTTTCTTGATCAGACATGATGATTTTTTCTCCTAATTCTTTCTGTTTTTTTCAGTGAAATGCCTGCCGATGACGATCTTTTGAATCTGGCTCGTTCCTTCATAGATCTGGGTAATTTTTGAGTCGCGCAGTATCCGTTCCACGGGATAGTCGCGGCAATAGCCATACCCGCCATGGATCTGAATGGCATCAGAGGCGACCTTTTCAGCCACCTCCGAGGCCATGAGTTTGGCCATGGAGGCCTCAGCGGAGAAATCTTCATGGCCAAGATCCATCAGTCTTGCTGCATGGAGGACCGATTGCCAAGCCGCCTGAATCTGGGTGGCCATATCGGCAATCATAAATTGAATCCCCTGGTGCTCGATAATCCGCTTACCAAACTGGATTCTTTCGTTGGCATAGGAAACCGCTGCGTCAAAGGCCGCCTCGGCCACCCCTACGGCCTGGGCCGCAATATTTGGCCGGGAGTCATTTAAATAGTTCAGCAGGATCTTGAACCCTTGCCCGGGGACACCGATCAGGTGATCTTCGGGCACGCGACACTCCTCCAGAACGATACCAGTCGTGCTGGATGCCCGGACCCCCATCTTCTCTTCTTTCTTGCCCACGCCAAGACCGGCCGTATCTTTGGTGATCACGAAGGGACTGAGGCCCAATGTTTCTCCATTCTCCTTGATTTTCAAAAAAACGCTAAAGACATCAGCCACATCACCGCTGGTGACAAACGTCTTTATTCCGTTGATAAGATAGCCATCTGATGTTTTCACTGCCGTTGATTTCATGGATCTCACATCGGAACCGGCATGACTCTCTGTCATTGAAATGGCCCCCAAGGCACCTTCCAGGAACAGGGGTAGAAACTTCTCTTTCTGTTCATGGGTCCCGAATTTCACGATGGGGTAACAGCAATGGGACGTTGTGGCAAAGATGACCCCCGTTGAGGGACAGGCCTTGGAAATCTCCTTTAGTACCACCAGCCAGGCCGTCTTGGACACCGGATTTCCGCCATACGCCTCAGGGATGAAAAGACCGTTGAGGCCAATCTCATTAATCTTCTCTATATTTTCCCAGGGAAATCTCTCCTCCTTATCCACCTCAGCGGCCCTCGGAGCGATTTCTTTCCGGCAAAGCTCCTGGACAGTCTCCAGGATAAGTTTTTCATCTTCATTCAGTGTTATGCCCTTCAAGAAGAAGTCCCTCAAATGAACGTCACCTCCCTTACCACGAGATCAGCTGACCCCCGTCAATATAATAGATGTGGCCCGTCATGTAATTGGATTCCTGGGAACATAAAAAGGCCACAAGGTACCCAACCTCTTCCGGTTCCCCGACCCGTCTTGCGGGTATCCTGCGAAGGATGATTTTGCGCAGCTTTTCATCCTCCATGGCGGCCTTTGAGATATCCGTCATAATATGCCCGGGAGCCAACGTGTTGACCTGGATATCGTGTCTGGCCCATTCCACTGCCAGGCATCTGGTCATGGCTTCAATTGCCCCTTTTGACACACAGTATGCAAGTTGCCTGGGAACACCCAGTTGACCCCAATAAGAACCGATATTGATGATCTTGCCGCCCCCTCTATCGATCATCTGCCTGGCCACATCCCTGGATAAGGAGAACATGGGAAGGAAGTTGGTTTCCATGACCCCAAGCATCTCCTCATCACTAAGTTCCAGTGCATCCTTCTCCATGTGTATGCCGGCATTGTTGATCAAGAAATCAATTCCCCCAAACTCAGAAATGGCCCGCTCGATCAGTTGACTCCGGTCCGAAGGGGAAGAAACGTCCGCCCGGACCGGCAAGGCCCTCCCACCATTCTTTTCAATCTCGGAACATGCCGCTGACAAAGTGTCCTCATTTCTGGCACAGCACACGACCCGCACCCCGCTTTTCGCCAAGACTGCTGCAATGGATTTCCCGATGCCTTTGCTTGCCCCTGTGACCAGTCCAATTTTCCCGTCCAAGCCCGTCAGTTTCATAATCAGAACTCATCTCCCTTCAAATTTCGGCTCTCTCTTTTCCACAAAGGCCGCCAAACCCTCTTTCCCGTCCTCGGTGTTGTATGCAATGGTTCCAAGGTCGGCCTCCAGGATCAGGCCCTCTTTCATCGTGACGTCCCGCCCCCTCAGCACGGCCTCCATGGCCAGGGAGAGGGTGAGGGGGCTTTTCTTGCAGAGTTGACCGGCCAAGCTCAAACATTCATCCATCAGCTTCTCTTGTTCCACCACCTTGGAAACCAGCCCGA